>NZ_JBHWVJ010000008.1:0-123945 GCF_042736725.1 Streptomyces sp. NPDC060028
TAATAGGCCGAGGGCTTGTCCTCAGTTGCTCGCGTCCACTGTGTTAGTTCTGAAGTAACGAACTGTGTCCATATCCGGTTGGTTAACTTCATAGTGTTTCGGTGGTCATAGCGTTAGGGAAACGCCCGGTTACATTTCGAACCCGGAAGCTAAGCCTTTCAGCGCCGATGGTACTGCAGGGGGGACCCTGTGGGAGAGTAGGACGCCGCCGAACAATCATTGTGGGAAAGCCCCGCACCTTTAATGGTGCGGGGCTTTTCTGCGTTCAGGGCTAGGATTTCGGCATGAGCGCAGAACAGAATCCGTATGTGATACGTCCCGTCCGCAGCGATGAGTGGGAACAGGTCAAGGAGCTGCGGATCGCTTCGCTCCACGATCCCGTCGCTCCCATTGCTTTCCTCGACACCGTGGAACTCGCCGAGGCCCGGCCGGACAGTTTCTGGCAGGAGCGGACCGCCGGCGCCGCCTCGGGGCGGGCCGTGCGGCAGTTCGTGGCCGTCGGGCCCGACGGGGTGTGGGACGGCACCGTGACCGTGCTCGTCGAGGAGCGGGGGAGCACCGACTTCCTCGACCGCGAGATCGAGACGACCCAGGGGCACGTCGTCGGCGTCTTCGTGCGCGAGGGCCGGCGGGGCGCCGGGCTGGCCGAGGACCTGTTCCGGGCCGGGCTGGAGTGGGCCTGGTCGCTGGAGGATCCCGCGCTGGAACGCGTCCGGCTCTACGTGCACGAGCGCAACGAGCGGGCCCAGGCCTTCTACCGGCGCATCGGGTTCCAGGACAGCGGCGTGCGGGTGCCCTTGGCCGCGGATCCGTCCGCCCATGAGCTGGAGTACGTGCTCACCCGGCCTTAGGGGAGGTCCGCCTCGGGCCAGCGGGAGCGGGCCTGTTCGCGGCTGCGGCACAGGGCGAGGAGGGGCAGCGTCCCGTCCTGGAGGAGTTCCGGGAGCTGGGGGACGGGAGCCACGGCGGCCACGTCGTCCAGGACGAGCGTGACTGGTGGGTCGAGCCGACCGCGGGATGACCGTGCGGCCATGCGGCGGCCGTGCTCGACCACGTCAGAGGCGAGCGCCGTCAGCAAGGGCATCGCACCCGGGTGGGTCCGTGGATCTTCGAGCGGTTCACCCACCAGGTAGAGGCTGCCCCCTTCGGAGACGAACGATGCCAGGGTGAGCGAATCTGTTCGGTTCGGGTTGCAGGCCTCGCGGATGTGGATCGAGGTCAGGCAGGACAGGGCCCGGGCCGTCAGGTGCTGGGCCAGTTCGCGGCGTTCCGGGTGGGCGGTGAGGGCGTTCTCCAGTTCGCCGGCGGCGCCGGGGGCTGCCTGGGGGTGGGTGCGCAGGATGCGGACCGGGTCCTGGGCGCTGTTGCCCTGGGCCCAGCGGTGCAGTTGTTTGAACGGTCGGGCGTCGAGGGCGGCTGCTTGGAGCCAACTGCGCAGGAGCGTTTCCGCTGTGTCGGCGACGGCCGCGTCCATACGGGCCTGCGGGCGGACGGGGGCCAGCAGGGCGACGGCGCGGGCGGCCGCGGTGTCGCGGTCGGCGCAGCCCTCGGCCGGGTTCCAGTGCATGCGGGCGGGGGTGTCGCACAGGTGGGAGGGGTCGTAGAGGAGGACCGGGCCGAGTTTGGCGCGGGCGTCCTTGGTCTCGGCCCACAGGGCGGGGGAGGAAGTGACCACCAGCACCGCTCCTTCGGCGGTGGCGATGCTCTGCGCGGCGAGGCGGTGGCGCTCGGCTGGGCCGGCGTAGGCCATGCGGGGCGGAGGTTCGGCCGGTGACGTGGATACGGGGGCGGCTGCCGGGGCGTAGCCGAAGCCGTAGCGGTACGCCTCGTCGGCCGGGGCCGGGGCCGGGGCCGGGGCCGGGGCCGGGGCGGTCGCGGGTACGGGGGCCGGGCGCGGTGGCTCGTACGGGGCGGGCTCGGGCATGGGCGCCGCCTGCGTAGGCGTCGGTGCGGGTACGGCGTCCGGGGCGGGCTGTCGGGCGAGCGCGCGGCGGGACTTCGTACGGGCGATGACGCCGATGCAGAACACGGTCAGCACGAACATCACCAATAGCTGGCTGATGAACACGCCCCAGAACAGGCCCCAGCCCGACAGCGCGGCCGGGTCGGTGTCCGGCCAGGCGCCCGGGAGGTCGTGGGGTTGCGCTATCAGGGCGCGTACCGCCCCCGGGGTGCGGGTGAAGGTGACGCTGTCCGGCCAGGCGCCCTTGGAGAAGAGGGCCGCCAGGCCGGTGGCTGTCCAGACCAGGGCCGCGAGGCCGAGGAGGAAGGCCAGCAGCGCGATGAGCAGCCCGTCCGGGATGCCGCCGCGCGCGGGGCCTTCCGTACGGCGGGCGTCTCGTGCGTCTCTGGCATCTCGTGCGTCGTACATGCTCATGCCACCGTGGTCGCGGACCCCGGGCCGCCGTTGCGGTGGCGTTCGATGAGCAGGGCCCGCTCCTCCGCCTCCAGTTCGGCCGCCAGCAGGTCGTCGGGGAGTTGGTGTTGGGCCGAGGACTCGGTCATCGCGCGGTCGGTGTAGACGAGGGGGCGTTCGGATTCGGTGATCAGGTGTTTGACCACCTGGACGTTGCCGTTGACGTCCCAGACGGCGATGCCGGGGGTGAGGGTCGGGATGATCTCCACGGCCCAGCGGGGCAGGCCGAGGACGCGGCCGGTGGCGCGTGCCTCGTCGGCCTTCTGGGCGTAGATGGTTCTGGTGGAGGCCATCTTGAGGATGGCGGCGGCCTCGCGGGCGGCCGCGCCGTCGACGACGTCGGAGAGGTGGTGGACGACGGCGACGAAGGACAGGCCGAGGCGGCGGCCGAACTTCAGCAGGCGCTGGAACAGCTGGGCCACGAACGGGCTGTTGATGATGTGCCAGGCCTCTTCGACCAGGAAGATGCGCTTCTTGCGGTCGGGCCGGATCCAGGTGTGTTCCAGCCAGACGCCGACGATGGCCATGAGGATCGGCATCGCGATGGAGTTGCGGTCGATGTGGGAGAGGTCGAAGACGATCAGCGGGGCGTCGAGGTCGATGCCGACGGTGGTCGGGCCGTCGAACATGCCGCGCAGGTCGCCGTCGACGAGGCGGTCGATGACGAGCGCCACGTCGAGGCCCCAGGCCCGTACATCGTCTATGTCGACGTTCATGGCGAGGGCCGATTCGGGCTCGGGGTGGCGCAGTTGCTCGACGATGTCGGTGAGGACGGGCTGGCGGTCGCGGATGGTGTCGACGACGTAGGCGTGGGCGACCTTGAGCGCGAAGCCGGAGCGCTCGTCGAGGCCGTGGCCCATGGCGACTTCGATGATGGTCCGCAGCAGCGCGAGCTGGCCGGTCGTGGTGATCGCCGGGTCGAGGGGGTTGAGGCGGATCCCGTCGTCGTTGGCGGCGACGGGGTCCAGGCGGATGGGGGTTATTCCCAACTGCTGGGCGATCAGGTTCCACTCGCCGACACCGTCCTCGCCCTGGGCGTCGAGTACGACGACCTGGCGGTCACGGAAGCGCAGCTGGCGCAGGACGTACGTCTTCTCGAGCGCGGACTTGCCGTTGCCGGATTCGCCGAGGACCAGCCAGTGCGGGGCGGGGAGTTGCTGCCCGTAGAGCTGGAAGGGGTCGTAGATGTAGCCCTTGCCGCTGTAGACCTCGCGGCCGATGATGACGCCGGAGTCGCCGAGTCCGGGGGCGGCGGTGGGCAGGTAGACGGCCTGCGCCTGCCCGGTGGAGGTGCGTACGGGCAGGCGCGTGGTTTCGACTTTGCCGAAGAGGAAGCTGGTGAAGGCGTCCGTCAGGGCGGACATGGGATCTCGCATGGGCGGCACTTCCCTCCAGCTAGCGTCGGATGCCGGTGGCGAACGGCAAGGTGTTGACGAAGGCGCGGTGGTGCTCGCGGTCGCACCACTCCAGTTTCAGGTAGGACTTGCCGGCGGAGGCGCGGATCGTGCGCTTGTCGCGGGCGAGGGCTTCGGGGGAACGCGATGACACCGTGATGTACCCGACGAGGTTGACTCCGGCCGCACCGCTGGCGAGATCTTCACCCCTCTGGTCGAGCCGGCCGTGCGCGGCGATGTCGCGGGGGTCGACGGTGCGGTTCATCTTGGCGGCGCGGGAGGCGTCGGCCTCGTCGTTGGTCTTCTCCGTGAGCATCCGCTCGATGGCGACCTCGGTGGGCTCCAGGTCCATGGTGACGGCGACCGTGCGGATCACGTCCGGGGTGTGGACGAGGAGCGGGGCGAGGAAGTTGACGCCGACGGGGGTCATGGGCCATTCCTTCACCCAGGCCGTGGCGTGGCACCAGGGTGCGCGGGTGGAGGATTCGCGGGTCTTGGCCTGGAGGTACGTCGGTTCCACCGCGTCGAGTTCGGCCGGCCAGGCATTGCGCTTGGTCATGGCCTGGATGTGGTCGATGGGGTGGTCCGGGTCGTACATGGAGTGCACGAGGGAGGAGAGCCGGCCCTGGCCCAGCGGCTGGCGGACGCGGATGTCGGCCTCGGCGAGGCGGGCGCAGATGTCGGTGAGCTCGCGGGCCATGACGATGGCGAGGCCGGCGTCGCGGTCGAGCTTGCGGCCCTTGTGCGGGGTGCCGGCGCGGGCGATGGTGACGGCTTCGGCGGCCAGGTCGCGGGTGAAGTGCATGCAGGCGACGAGGTAGGCGCGGTGCTGCTCGGAGGAGGTGGACACCATCGACTGGAGCTGGTCGTAGGAGTCGCGGAGCCAGCCGGGGGCGTGGGTGTCGCCGCGCTGGGCGACGTCCTTGGCGTGGGCGTCGGGGTCGGCGGGCAGCGTACGGGCGAGCATCTGGATGCGGGTGACGAAGCCGTCGCCGTTGGCCACGTGCTTGAGGAGGGTGCCGAAGCGGTCGACGAGGGCTTCCTGGTCCTCGCTGTCGCGCAGGCCGACGCCGGGGCCTTCGATCTCGATGGCGGCGGTGACGGTTCTGCGGTCCGCGTGGAGCAGTACGGCGATCTCGTCGGGGCCGAAGGGCGCGGCGAGCCAGTTGATGCGGCCGATGCCGGGGGGCGGGCCGACCTCGACCTCGCGGCCGTCGGAGCCGCGGACGCCTGCCTCCATGGCGGGCGAGCGGTACGTCGTACCGCGGCGCAGGGTCCGCTTGTAGCTCCGGCTGATCTCGAACCAGCGGTAGAAGGTGCGGCCCTTGTACGGGACGTACACGGCGGCGAGCGCGAGCAGGGGGAACCCGGCGAGGGTGACGATGCGTAGGGTGAGGCCGGGGACGAGCAGTCCGCTCATCATTCCGAGGAACGCGCCGGCGATGATCAGGGCGATCTCGCCGGTCTCGCGGTTCTTGCCCACGATCGCGTTCGGCCGGGCGCGGCCGATGAGATACGTGCGGCGGGGCGCGACCGGGTGGATCTGGTGGGACTGGGTCGTCAACGCCCGTCACCTCCTGTGTTCCTCGTACTCGTACGCGAGCTCGTGCGGGGCGGGGGCGCGGCGGAGGGGACGGATCCGCCGCCGGCCCCGCCGCCGGAGGACGGGCGGCTGCTGTGGGCGGCCACGCCTCCGGACATCGGATTGGCGGGACGGGGGGCGCTGCTCGCGCCGCCGCCGTCGCCTGCGCGGTGGTTGCCGCGGCTGCTGTGGGTCTTGATGCCCTGCGAGACGAGGGAGGCGGGGGAGCTGATGACGGCGGCGGCCTGGGCGCCGTCGGTGGCCGAGCTGCGGCCCGCGCGGGCGGAGGCGATCTCGTCGCCGAAGCCGGGGACGAAGCGGTAGATCATCGCGGAGGCGAAGATCGCCAGCAGGATGATGGCGAGGCCGGAGACGACGGCGGAGAAGGCGTTCGGGCCCTTCTCGCCGGCCAGGGCCCCGGCGAGGCCGAGGACGATGACGATCACGGGCTTCACGAGGATCACGGCGATCATGATGCCCGCCCAGCGGCGGACGTGGCCCCAGAGGTTCCGGTCGACGAGCCCGGCGTAGACGACGACGCCGAGGAGCGCGCCGACGTAGAGCAGGGCGGCGCGGATGAACAGCTCGAGGAAGAGGATGCCGGCGGCGAGGACGGTGACGAGGGAGACCACGATCAGCATGATCGGGCCGCCGCCGATGGAGTCGCCCTTTTTGAGGGCCTCGGTGAAGGAGCCGAAGAAGACGTCGGTCTGGCCGCCGCTCGCGGAGGCGATGACCTCGGTGACGCCGTCGGTCGCGGAGACGACGGTGTAGAGGATGAGGGGGGTGAAGGCGGAGGCGAGGACGGTGAGCCAGAGGAAGCCGACGGCTTCGGAGATGGCGGTGGTGAAGGGGACGCCGCGGATGGCGCGCTTGGCGACGGCGAAGAGCCAGAGGACGAGCGTGAGGATGGTGGAGGCGGCGAAGACGATGGAGTATTGCTTGAGGAAGGCGCCGTTGGTGAAGTCGACGTTCGCGGAGCCGTTGACCGCCTTGCTGAGCTCGGTGACGATCCAGGCGGCGGCGTCGGCGCAGCCTTTGGCGAGGGAGGCGAGGGGGTTGAGGGCGTCGGCGGGGTCGTTGGGGGCCAGGCCGGTGCGGGGGGCTCCGCCGGTGGTGGCGTTTTGGCCGCGCTCGCAGTAGTCCCGGGCCGGGCCGGCGATCAGCGCGCAGGGGTTGTCGCTCGCGCCTGGGGATGGAGTGGTGCTCGGAGTGGGTGCTGCCACCGCGCGAGCGGCGAGGAGGACGACCGCGGTCTGGACGGCTGCTGCGGTGGCGCCGATCCGGCGGACCGAGAGCCGGGTGCTACCGGGCATAGGTGAAGCCTCCGAATTCGGTGACGGCGCTGCCGATTTCGTCGGAGGTGGACACCGGGTTGTCGCCGGTGACTGGGGTGGGGCCTGTCTTCTGAGCTGTCTCGACGATCTTCCAGTCGGACCCGTTCCACTTGAGGGTCATGGAAATGGTGAACCAGCCGCTGGTGACCGGACGCGTGGACTTGTCGCCGGTCAGACCGAACATGCCGATGCACCACACGTCGACCGAGGCGTTGCCGGGGGCGAAGTTCTTCACCTTGGCCCCTGCCGGGACGGTCCGGTTGACGAAGGTGGAGCCCGCCGGGGCGAGACCGTCCTTCGTCAAACCGATCTGGGAGAGCAGGCCAGCCGAATAGTCGGCGTCGAACCCGGCCTGGACCTTGGCTCGGGTGCTGTCGTCCGCCACCGCGTCCACGATGCTGTGGCGTCTGGGCGTGTTGAACATCCCGTCGGAGCCCAGTGCCACCGCGTAGTTGGTCGCCGCTGACTGGGCTCCCTGCTGGTCCTGCGCGAAGCCCTTGGGGATGCCTGCGGATTTGTCCGTTACCGGGGGGACGCCTGTGGCGGAGGTGGGGGTGGTGGCCGGGGGTTTGTCCGAGGCGGGGGTGGTGGGGGTGTCGGAGGACTGGTTCGCGAACGCGATGGCCGCGATCAGGAGGACCACCACGCCGACCACCGTGACCAGGCCTCGCGAGGCGCGGGGGGTGCGACGGGGGGAGCCGTACGGGTCGGAGGGGGATTCCGGGAGGCGGGTACGGGTCTGGCCCGTGCCGCCGACCTCGCCGTGGCCTGCGCCGCCGCCGTACTGGTCGTCGTTGCTCATTGCGTGTCCGCCCCCTCCGCCTCGTACGACGGTAGCGCTCGTTCCCGCGCACGCGCGGCGTGGTGAGTCCTCATCAGGTCCGGAGTCCGGGGACCCACCCGGCTAAACGGCCATCCCGTAGACGATCGTGAACAGGGTGCCGAGGGATCCGATGATGAAGACGCCGGTCAGGCCGGCCACGATCAGGCCCTTGCCCTGTTCCGCGCTGAACGTGTCGCGCAGCGCGGTCGCGCCGATGCGCTGCTTGGCCGCGCCCCAGATGGCGATGCCGAGGCAGAGGAGGATCGCGACTGCCATGACCACCTCGATCATGACCTTCGCTTCGTTGCCGAGACTGCCGAACGGCCCCCAATTCGGGGCGATTCCGCCGATGATGGTGGTGATGTCGCCCTTTTCGGCTGCCAGGATCATGTAACTCACCGCCCCTGTATGGGTAGTTCCGAATAGCCCGTGCCCGACGGCAGGGGTCACGCACTATCTTCGCTGATGAAACCGCCGCCGTACGTCGACTTGGCGGCTCTCTTTGCCCGATCTCCCGGCCCGCGCCCCGCCCGTGTCCTCTGACCTGGGCGTGCAGTGGTGTGTCCGCGAAAGAACCTGGGGTCACTCTGTGTATCACGGGGGGTGACCCCGGGCAATGATTGTCGTCCCGGCGTACGGGGGGCGGATCGAGGCGGGGCCGTTCGGCGCAACGGGGGTGTGGGGAGTTGGGCCAACTCGCTTACACGTGTCCGATGTTTCGACAGTCATTCCGTCTGCATGTCGTACGCCGGGGGGTGCCCCCGGAGGGCTGGCTGGCGGTGCGGCAGCCGATGCTGCTGGTGCGGGTGCCCGACGGGTGTGGGTGGGTGGGTGCGGCGGTGCTGCTGGGGCTCCGCCCCGGGCCCCGCGCCTCAAACGCCGGCGGGGCTGGTGGGGCGGCGGGGCGCGGGAGGGCGCGGGGGCCGTATGCCCGGGGTGCGGGGGTGGGGGCGGCCGCGCTGCTGGGGCTCCGCCCCAGGCCCCGCGCCTCACGCGCCGTTGTGGGGAGGGCTGCCGGTGCCGGGGGTGGGCGGGAGGGTCGGGGTCTGCGGTGGGGTCAGGTCCAGTGGGTGGGGTGGGTGAGGGGGGTGGGGATGCGGGTGGTTTTGTTGCCTTGGGCGGCGTTCAGTTGGGGCTGGGTGAGGAAGATGGCGCCTCGGAGGTCGGCGCCGCGGAGGTTGGTGTCGCGGAGGTCCGCGCCGATCAGGTCGGCCGTGCGGAGGTCGGCGCGGCTGAGGTCGGCCGCGATCAGGTAGGCGCCGCGGAGGTTCGCGCCCCGCAGGTCCGCGCCGGAGAGTCGGGCGCCCATGAGGTCGGCGCCGCGGTGGTTCTTGGTGCGGCCCGGCACCTTGGCGCGTACGAGCTCGCTGGTCCGCAGGAGCAGGGCGTTGATTCCTTGGCGCAGCGCGCCTACGTCGAAGGGGGCCAGGGTCTCGGCGTCGGCCCGGGTCAGGGCCTCGGTTTCGGCCAGGGCCAGGCGCAGCTCGGCGTGGACGGGCCGGGCATCGGGGAGGGTGAGCGCCTCGGTGACGTAGAAGAGCAGCTCGTGCAGCTGCCGCATCACCGGGAAGACCTCGAACATCTGACCGGCGGTGCCGGGGTGGGTCCGCCAGTCGCGCCCGCCGAAGGTGACCTGTGAGACCTGCTGGCCCGCGCCGAAGCAGTCGAAGACGGTGCAGCCCTGGAAGCCCTTGTCGCGCAGCTGGGTGTGGACGCCGCAGCGGAAGTCCTGCCGGAGGTTCTTGCAGGGCGTTCCGGCGGCCTTGTTCACGGCGAAGTCGGTGGACTTCGCGAAGGGCAGGGCGACGCAGCAGAGCGCGAAGCAGTTGGCGCAGTCCGCGTGCAGGGTGGGGTCAGAGGTGGAGGAGGTGGACACCGGGCCATTGTCCCCTGTCATCGGGCGGGGGAGGCCAGCCGCATCTGGACCGCGGTCCACGGGACGCCGTCGACCTCCTCCACGTCCGCCAGGATCTCCTCCGTACGGAAGCCGAGCTTCTCGTAGATGCGCAGCGCCGGGGTGTTGTGCGCCCAGACCCCGAGCCCGAGGGACGGGAGGGCCAGCTCGCCGAAGGCGCGTTCGATCACGAGGGAGACGAGGGCCCCGCCCAGGCCTTGCCCGCGGGCCTCGGGGGCGATCAGGACGCGGCCGAGGCGGGTGCCGCCGAGGGAGACGTGTCCGATGGGGCGGGCTTCGGGGTCGTGCGCGGTGTGCGCCGGGACCGCGGTCCAGACGTGGCGGCCGGGCTCCGCGGCGTAGGCGTCGAGCTGTGCGTCGTCCAGGGGCCAGCGGAACGAGTTGCCGGCCCAGGTGACGAGCTCGGCCTCGGTGGTGATCCACTCGCGCAGGAGTGCGTGGTCCTCGGGGCGGAAGGGGCGCAGGGCCACACCCGGGGCAGGCGCGGGGGCAGAGCCCGGAGTGGGGGGAGTGGGGCCGGTCGTCGGTGTGGTCATGGGGCAAGTATGCGTATTCCGGGCGGGACTTGATCGGATGGTGGGGTTCGGTGAGCATCGCCGCATGACAGAAGTGATCGCAGTCGCCGTCATCACCCTCCTCGCCGTGATCAGCCCCGGCGCCGATTTCGCCATGGTGGTCCGCAACAGCTACCTCTACGGGCGGCCCACCGGGCTGTTCGCGGCCGCCGGGGTCGCGGCCGGGGTGCTGGTCCACGTCTCGTACACGATGCTCGGCGTGGGTCTGCTGATCGCCTCCTCCACCGCGCTGTTCACGGCGATCAAGCTGGCCGGGGCCGCGTACCTGGTGTGGATCGGCATCCGCACCTTCCGGACGCGCGCCGAGGTGACCGTGGACCTGGAGTCGAAGCCGCGGCTGACCCCGCTCGGCGCGATGCGCTCCGGTTTCCTGACCAACGTCCTGAACCCGAAGACCACGCTGTTCGTGGTGTCCACCTTCACGCAGGTCGTCGACCCGCAGACCGGGCTGTGGCAGCAGGCCGGGTACGGGCTGTTCATGTCGGCGGCGCACCTGGGCTGGTTCTCGGCGGTGGCGCTCTTCTTCTCCGATTCCCGCCTGCGCGACCGGATGCTGAAGGCGCAGAAGGCGTTGAACCGGACCATCGGCTCGGTGCTGGTGGGGCTCGGGGTGGGTCTGGGATTCGCCCGCTGACCCCGGTCGAGGGGCTGGCGGGGCTGGTTACCTGTCGGTAGCGTGCGGGGTATGGGTACTCCCGAGGCGTTCTTCGAGCGGATCGACACGGGCCGGTTCCAGGCCACCGAGTACACGCGCGGACCCTGGGACCCCGGCTCGCAGCACGCCGGGCCGCCGGCCGCGCTGCTCGGGCGGGCCGTGGAGGAGCGGCCGGGTGCGCGCGAGGACATGCGGATCGCCCGGATCACGTACGAGATCCTGCGCCCGGTGCCGATCGGCCCGCTGGAGATCACCACCAGCGTGCTGCGGGCCGGGCGCAGCACCGAGGTGGTCGAGGCGGCCCTCGGGCCGGCCGGCGCCCCGCCCGTGATGCTGGCGCGGGCCCTGCGCATCCGGGTGGCGTCCGACCCCGTGCCCGCGGTGGCGGAGGGCCCGGTGCTGCCGCCGCCGGGGGAGGTGGAGGAGACCCCGTTCTTCCCGGTGCCGTGGGAGACCGGCTACCACTCCGCCATGGAAACCCGCTTCACCGAGGGCGCCTTCGTATCGCCGGGTCCGGGCACCTGCTGGATGCGGATGAGGGTCCCGCTCATCGCCGATGAGGACGTCAAGCCCCTGGACCGTGTGCTGATCGCCGCCGACTCCGGCAACGGCATCAGCGCGGTCATGGACTTCGGGCGCTACGTCTTCGTCAACGGCGACCTCACCGTCCACCTGCACCGCCACCCGGTCGGCGAGTGGGCCTGCGTGGAGGCCCGTACGAGCGTGGACGCGGCCGGGATCGGCCTCGCGGACGCCCGGCTGCACGACGAGAAGGGCCCGATCGGGCGGAGCGCGCAGAGCCTGTTCGTGGCCCCGCGCTGACTCCAACCCGCCTTCCGGGCGGGCGAGTCGGTGTGGCAGTCTCGTGCGGATGGAGGCCCTGAGAGACACCGACCCCGCCCACATCGGGGCGCAGGCACTGCTGGCCCGGCTCGGCGCCGGCGGCATGGGTCAGGTGTATCTGGGGCGCTCGCCGGGCGGGCGGCTGGTGGCCGTCAAGGTGATCCGGGACGAGATCACCGGCCACCCGGAGGCACTGGCGCGCTTCCGCCGGGAGGCGGAGACGGTACGCGCGGTGCGGTCGGCGTACACGGCGAACCTGATCGACGCCTCGCTGGCGGCGCCCCCGTACTGGATCGCGACCGAGTACGTGGCGGGCCCGACGCTCAGTCACGCCGTGGCGGAGCGGGGCGGGTTGCCGGCGGACACCTGCCGGCGGCTGTTCGCGGCGCTGGCGGAGGGGCTGGCGAGCGTCCACGCGTACGGGGTGACCCACCGGGACCTCAAGCCGCAGAACGTCATCCTGGGCGCGCAGGGGCCGCAGCTCATCGACTTCGGCATCGCGCGCGGCGTGGGCGACACGGCCCTCACCCAGGACGGGCAGGCGCCGGGTACTCCCGGGTACACGGCGCCCGAGGTGTTGCTGGGCGCCGAGGCCGGGGCGGCCGCCGACGTCTTCGCGCTCGGCGCGACACTCGCGTACGCGGCGACCGGGCGGCCGCCGTTCGGCACGGGCGCGGCGGCGACGGTGAGCTACCGCGCGGTGCACGAGCCGATCGACGTGTCGGGGGTGGAGTCGGGGCTGGCCGCGCTGATCGGGGCGTGCGTGGCGAAGGACCCGGCGCAGCGGCCCGATCCGGCCGAGGTCATCCGGCGCTGCGGGGTGCGGGACGCGCTGCCCGACGATCCGGTGTACGTCGGGCTGGGTGTGCTGGGCGAGGCCGTGCCGGTGCACGAGATGCGTACGCAGGGCCCCGGCATGCCGTACCGGTACACGCCGACCCGGCACGCTGCCGGGACCGCGGCCCCGACCCCCACCCCGGCCCCGCGGCAGCGGCGGACGGCGCTCTGGGTGGCCGCCGCGGTGGCTCTGGCGGTGGTGGGGGCGGTGGCCGTGTGGAACCTCCCGTGGGGAGGCAAAGGCGGCGAGGACCCCCGGACCGGCGCGCAGAGCCCGGGCGCCGGCGGGCCGTCCGGGACCCCGGCCGCACAGTCGCCCGTCGCCAAGTCTCCGGCCGGCCCTCCCGTGTTCATCAAGCAGACCGGGCCGAACATCGACGATTTCGACCCCACCAAGAACACCTGCAAGGAACCCGTGGAGGAGCAAGCCAAGTCGGATTTTCAGATCGCCGTGACCACGGCGGAGAGCGACTACTTGCACGAGGTGAAGCCGGGAACCGTCCAGATCGGCTTCCGGATGAAGTACGCCCCGGACGACATGCCTCCGTACTACGTGGCCGTCGTCGTGAAGCCGCAGCACGAGATCGACGAGAACGGCCGGTCCACCTCGGTGACGAACAACCGCCAGCTGGGTTTCGTCGCCAAGGCCCGCAATGTGTACGAGGGCGTCGGGACAAAGTGGAAGGACCTCACCTACCCGGACGACTTCTCCATGGAGCTGAACGGCAAGAAGGTGAAGGCGCCGTCGCTCGCGCAGGAGCCGGGCGGCTGGACGGTGGTGTTCCGTCATGCCACTTCGGACACGGAGCACAAGAGCATGTTTTGTACGGGATTCATCAGCTGAGGCGGAAGGGATCGGCCCCAAGGGCTGACCGGGAGGGTCGGCAGAAGGGATGATTCGACACGGGGGGCGAATGCCTGATAAAGGCCGCTCGATGGGGGAGGGTTGCCGGGTGCGCAGATTCTGGGTGATGGGCGGGATCGGTTTCGGGGCATGCCTGTGCTTCGTCGCCCTGCTCGTGGTCGGCACGTACTCGGCGGCCGCCGGCCTGGCGAGCGGCGCGGGAGGACGTCTCGTGGGGCTCGCCAAGGGAGCCGTACCGGCGAAGTACCAGCCGCTCGTGCAGAAGTGGGGCGCTCTTTGCCCGGCCCTCACGCCGGCCCTGCTCGCGGCGCAGCTCTACTCGGAGAGCGGCTGGGACCCGGACATCGTCAGTCCGGCGGACGCGCGGGGCATCGCCCAGTTCATCCCGGGGACCTGGGCCACGCACGGGATCGACGGGGACGGCGACGGCGATCGCGACATCTGGGACCCGAACGACGCGATCCCTTCGGCCGCTTCGTACGACTGTGAACTCGCGCGCTACGTGGGCAAGGTGCCCGGAGACCCCGTCAAGAACATGCTGGCGGCCTACAACGCCGGTCCCGGCGCGGTCATCCAGCACCAGGGAGTGCCCCCCTTCCGTGAGACCGAGGGGTACGTGAAGACCATCACGACCCTCGCGAAGAGCTTCGAGGCGCCCGTCGGGCGGGTGGCGCCGTCGCAGCAGGCTGCCGGGGCGATTTACTTTGCGCAGAAGCAGCTTGGGACGCCGTATCTGTGGGGTGGGAACGGGACGCCCGATCAGGGCGGGCGGTTCGACTGTTCCGGGTTGACCAAGGCGGCCTATGAGACCGTCGGGATCGAGTTGCCGCGCGTGGCGAACGATCAGTACAACGCCGGGTCGCATCCCGCGCGGGCGGATCTGCTGCCCGGTGATCTCGTGTTCTTCTCCGACGATCTGACGAACTCTCGGGAGATCCGGCACGTCGGGCTGTACGTCGGCGGCGGCTACATGATCAATGCTCCCTATACCGGCGCTGTGATCCGCTTCGACAAGATCGACACTCCCGACTACTTCGGGGCGACCCGCGTGACGAAGGACGGCGCGGAGGCGCTGCCCAAGCGCGTCGGCAGCGGCAACGCTCCGTGAGGCAAAGGCCCTGGGCTGCGACAATGAGTCACTCTTCGATAACGTTGAGGTGATCATTCGGTGGAGAATGGAACCTAGCCGTCAGAACCGGCGTTCCATGGGCGCAGGGTTGATCAACAGGGGGCGAAGGGGCGCACACCGGCGTGCGCCCGCACGCGAACCAAGGCAAGGGCAAGGGGCCGCATCACCATGGCTGGACTCACAACTGGTGGGCCGAACCTGGATGTAAGCCTGCTGGACGAGATCAACGGCCTGTCCCGGCACGCCCCGGGCGCCGTGGACCGCGCCGTCGGCATCATCGGTGAGTACGGGTTCCTCGCCGCCCTGGTGCTCCTGTTCCTGTGGTGCTGGCGCGGCCTCCGCCGGCAGGACGAGGCCGCGGCCGTCGAGTCGTTCGCCGCGCTCGTATGGGCCCCGCTGGGCGCCGCGGCCGCGCTGCTCGTGAACATCCCGCTGCGCGAGTTCGTCGGACGGCCGCGGCCGCTGCGGCAGCAGGCCGGGGTGGAGGTGCTCGATCCCGGACTCGTGCTCGGCCGCAGCGAGTTCTCCTTCGTCAGCGACCACGCCACCCTCGCCATGGCCCTGGCCGTCGGCCTGTTCGTCGCCAACCGCAAGCTCGGGTACCTCGGCATCGGCGTGGCCATGCTGGAGGGCCTCTGCCGGATCTACATGGGCGTGCACTACCCGACCGACGTCATCGGCGGACTCGCCCTGGGTACCGCGGTCGTGCTGCTGTTCGCTCCGCTCGCGATGGCGCTGCTGACCCCGGTGGTGCGCACGGTGGTCCGCTCCCCGCGCCTCGGCGTGCTGGTACGGGCCCGGGCGCGCGCGGTGCCCCTGCCGGTGGACCTCGCGCAGGCGCAGACGGCCCCGCCGGGGCGCGGGCACGAGAGCGACCTGGCCGCCTGATACGGGCTCACGCGTGCCCGTACGACTCCCATACGCAGAGCAGTACGGCCGCCAGCAGGCACAGCCCCGCCACCCCGAAGCACCACCGCACCGCCGCCGGGCGGGGGCGCGGGCTCACGGGTCGCCGCCCTCGTCCTCGTCGCGGCGGTGGCGCGAGCGCAGCCACAGCCCGGTGGCCACCGCCGCGGCGGCCGACGCGAACGAGAGGAGCAACGCCCACAGGAGGGCGGCGAAGCGGGGCGCGGGTCCGGGCATGAGTCAAGGGCATCCGCTCCCGCGCGCGTCGGCCAGCGGGGCCGTCCGAACGGGCGATCGGTGCAGGGGTGCAGGGCCTACCCCGCCGTGTGGCGGGTGGCGTCCTTGCGGGCCAGGTCACGGGAGCGGCGCGCGGGGCCCTTCCAGCCGCAGACGCAGACGGCGAGGCAGAACGAGCCGCGGTCGGCGGTGCTCGTGGTGTGCCCGGAAGGCGGCTGAACCGGGCCCGCGGAGTCGCGGGGCAACGGCATGCAGCCAAGCGGAGGGGCGGGGGTCGCTTTGGTGTGCGGGTCCACGCCACCACGTTACCCGGGGCGGACCGGCTGCCGGAATGCCCGCGGGGCCGCTGCCCGAAAGCCCGGCCCCGTGACGGGAAACCCCGGACCTCGTTAAGCGGAGCGGGTGGGGCCTCGGGCAAACAGCGGTCACGCGTTGGGGGTTGGCAGGCGATGGTGGTGCACCAGCACAGGCGGCGGCGCGGGCGTGTGGGTGAGGCGGCGCTCACCGTCGGCGTGGCCCTGGCCGTGGCGGCGATGGGCGGGTGCGGCGGCGCGGACAGCGACGACCGGCCCCCCGCCGACCCGGCCGCGACGGTCCGGGGCGCCGCGGACGCGTTGGCGAAGACCGGCAGCGCCCGGGCCCGCACGGCCATGGAGATGGCCACCGGCGGCACCCGGGTCACGATCCGGGGCGAGGGCGGGGTCGACTTCAAGAACCGGATGGGTCAGCTCCTGGTGATGCTTCCGGCCGATGTGAAGGGCCAGGCCGAGCACCGGCCCATCACCGAGCTGCTGGTGCCGGGGGCGCTGTACATGAAGAACCGCGGGGCCGGCGTCCCGGACGACAAGTGGGTACGGGTCGACATCACGGCCCTCACGGACGGGAACCTCGTCACGGGCGGGGCCACCGATCCGCTGGCCGCGGCCGAGCTGCTGCGCGGCGCGCAGGACGTGACGTACGTCGGGGAGACCGAGGTGGCGGGCACCAAGGTGCGGCACTACCGGGGCACCACCGACATCGCGCGGGCCGCGCGGAGTGCTTCGCCGGGGGTGAAGGGTGCACTGGAAGCGGCGGCGAAAGGGTTCAGCAAGGACACCGTGCCGTTCGACGCGTACCTCGACGAGCAGGGGCGGCTGCGGAAGGTCCGCCACCGTTTCACGTACGTCAACGATGGCGTGATCGATGTGTCCTCCACCACGTTGCTGTACGGCTTCGGGACTCCGGTGACCGTCGTATTGCCGGCAAGCGGGGACATTTACGCCGGGAAGATCGCCGACTAGCCGGGCGGGCCCTTTCGGGGCGGCGCGATCGGGTCATGGGCGGGTAGCCGGAAATGGTCCATCCGTGTCATGCGCACCGCATGCCGCTCTCCCTACGCTGAGAAGCCGAGCGCCCCACGACCGATGGCGGCAGATCGGCAGATAGAGGTGACACGCGTGACTCCCGCAGGCGGTACGACGGTGCAGGACCACGTGGCTCTCGCCGAGATCGAGCTGTGCGGTGAGTTGATCATCGCGGCGTCGGCGGCCGAGGAGGATCGGCTCAGCCAGGCTCGGATCGACGAGGTCCTGATGAGCCTGGGGCTGTAGCCCCCGCCCCGCCGCGTCCAGGGGCTCCGCCCCGGACCCCGCGCCTCAAACGCCGGCGAGGCTGAGAGGCCGGGCGGGGCCGGGCGGGGCCGGGTGGGACGGCGAACTGGGAGAGCCGGCGAGGCTGAGAGGCCCGCGGGGCTGAGAGGGCCCGCCGGGCTGTGCGGGTTCGCGGGGCTCGGCTGGGGCGTCTAGGGCTACGTGCGCAGCAGGCGGGCGATGGCCTTGGTGGCTTCTTCGACCTTCGCGTCGATTTCGGCGCCGCCCTTGATCGCCGCGTCGGCCACGCAGTGGCGGAGGTGTTCCTCCAGGAGCTGGAGTGCGAAGGACTGGAGGGCCTTCGTGCTCGCCGAGACCTGGGTGAGTATGTCGATGCAGTAGACGTCCTCGTCGACGAGCCGCTGGAGGCCCCTGATCTGGCCCTCGATCCGGCGCAGCCGCTTGAGGTGCTCGTCCTTCTGGTGGTGGTAGCCGTGCACCGGTGCCGTGGCCGCTTCGGCTCCGGAGCCCCCCGCCTCGATGGTGGTCATGCGTCCTCCCGTGGTCCGGAACGAGGGGATGCATACCCCTCATGGGTATAGGGTAACGGGCCCCGGCCGCAGGAGCAGGGGGCGCTCGCCCCCACTCTGCCTGATGGAGGACACTGGGGAACCGCCGGTTAGCCGTGGCCGGGGGATGCGCCTAGCATCAGCCTGACCGAATCCAATGCACCCCGAGGACCTCACGTGCGATTTCGTCTGACCCCCAGGGAGACGAGCTTCTACGACATGTTCGCCGCATCCGCGGACAACATCGTCACGGGCTCGAAGCTCCTGATGGAACTGCTCGGAGCGGACTCCTCCGCCCGGGCCGAGATCGCGGAGCGGATGCGGGCAGCGGAGCACGCGGGGGACGACGCCACCCACGCGATCTTCCACCAGCTCAACTCCTCCTTCATCACGCCGTTCGACCGCGAGGACATCTACAACCTCGCCTCGTGCCTCGACGACATCATGGACTTCATGGAGGAGGCGGTCGACCTGGTCGTCCTCTACAACGTGGAGGAGCTCCCCAAGGGCGTCGAGCAGCAGATCGAGGTGCTGGCGCGCGCGGCCGAGCTGACCGCGGAAGCCATGCCCCACCTGCGCACCATGGAAAACCTGACCGAGTACTGGATCGAGGTCAACCGCCTCGAGAACCAGGCCGACCAGATCCACCGCAAGCTGCTCGCCCAGCTCTTCAACGGCAAGTACGACGCCATGGAGGTGCTCAAGCTCAAGCAGATCGTCGACGTGCTCGAAGAGGCGGCCGACGCGTTCGAGCACGTTGCGAACACGGTGGAGACCATCGCGGTCAAGGAGTCCTGAACCTCGTGGACACCTTCGCTCTGATCGTGACCATCGGTGTCGCGCTCGGCTTTACGTATACGAATGGTTTTCACGACTCCGCGAACGCGATCGCGACCTCCGTCTCGACGCGGGCACTGACCCCGCGCGCCGCGCTCGCGATGGCCGCGGTGATGAACCTCGCCGGTGCCTTCCTGGGCAGCGGCGTCGCCAAGACCGTCAGTGAGGGCCTGATCGAGACGCCCCACGGCAACCGGGGCATGTGGATCCTCTTCGCGGCGCTCGTCGGGGCGATCGTGTGGAACCTCATCACCTGGTACTTCGGCCTCCCCTCGTCCTCCTCGCACGCCCTCTTCGGCGGCATGGTGGGCGCGGCGCTGGCGGGCGGCACCGAGGTGATCTGGTCGGGTGTGGTCGACAAGGTCGTCATCCCGATGTTCGTCTCGCCGGTCGTGGGCCTGATCGTCGGTTACCTGGTGATGGTCGCCATCCTGTGGATGTTCCGCCGCGCCAACCCGCACAAGGCCAAGCGCGGCTTCCGCATAGCGCAGACGGTGTCGGCGGCCGGCATGGCGCTGGGCCACGGCCTGCAGGACGCGCAGAAGACGATGGGCATCGTGATGATGGCCCTGGTCATCGCAGATGTGCAGGCCGCGGGCGACGCGATCCCGGTCTGGGTCAAGATCGCCTGCGCCGTGATGCTGTCGCTCGGTACCTACGCGGGCGGCTGGCGGATCATGCGTACGCTCGGCCGGAAGATCATCGAGCTGGACCCGCCGCAGGGCTTCGCGGCGGAGACCACCGGTGCCTCGATCATGTTCGGCTCGGCCTTCCTCTTCCACGCGCCGATCTCGACCACGCACGTGATCACCTCGGCGATCATGGGCGTCGGCGCGACCAAGCGCGTGAACGCGGTCCGCTGGGGCGTCGCCAAGAACATCATCCTGGGCTGGTTCATCACGATGCCGGCCGCGGCCCTGGTCGCCGCGGTCAGCTTCTGGATCGTGGACCTCGCCTTCGTGTAGCGGCCGAACGCATGGCGGCCGTACGAAATCGGGCCGGCTCCCCCCACCCAGGGGGAGCCGGCCCTTTTTCTTTCTTTCGCCTTGCGGTGGCACCGCCATGCAGCACCGCAGGACGTTCAGAACATCCCGGTTCAGCCGAAGCGGCCCGAGATGTAGTCCTCGGTCGCCTGGACGGACGGGTTCGAGAAGATCCGGTCCGTGTCGTCGATCTCGATGAGCTTGCCGGGCTGGCCGACCGCCGACAGGTTGAAGAAGGCGGTGCGGTCCGAGACGCGGGCCGCCTGCTGCATGTTGTGCGTCACGATGACGATCGTGAAGCGCTCCTTGAGCTCGCCGATCAGGTCCTCGATCGCGAGGGTGGAGATCGGGTCGAGGGCCGAGCAGGGCTCGTCCATGAGGAGGACCTGCGGCTCGACCGCGATGGCGCGGGCGATGCACAGGCGCTGCTGCTGGCCGCCGGAGAGGCCGGAGCCGGGCTTGTTCAGGCGGTCCTTGACCTCGTTCCAGAGGTTGGCGCCCTGGAGGGACCTCTCCACGATGTCCGTGAGCTCGGACTTGCGGAACGAGCCGTTCAGACGCAGGCCCGCCGCCACGTTGTCGAAGATCGACATGGTGGGGAAGGGGTTCGGGCGCTGGAAGACCATGCCGACCGTGCGGCGGACCGCGACCGGGTCGACGCCGGGGCCGTACAGGTTCTCGTCGTCCAGGAGCACCTTGCCCTCGACGCGGCCGCCGGGGGTGACCTCGTGCATGCGGTTCAGGGTGCGCAGGAAGGTGGACTTGCCGCAGCCGGACGGGCCGATGAAGGCGGTCACGGAGCGGGGCTCCACGGTCATCGAGATGTCGTCGATGGCCTTGTGGGTGCCGTAGAAGGCGGACAGTCCGCTGACGTCGATTCGCTTCGCCATGAGGGGTCACTTCGCTTTCAGGGGGTCGCGTCAGCGACCGGTCTTCGGGGCCTTCCAGCGGGCGATGCCGCGAGCCACCAGATTGAGGATCATGACGAAGGCGATCAGGACGAGCGCCGCGGCCCATGCCCGGTCGTAGGAGGCTTCACTGCCGACCTTGTACTGCTCCCAGATGTACAGGGGGAGCGAGGACTGAGCACCTTCGAAGGGGTTGGTGTTGATCAGCTGGGTGCCGAAGACGAGCAGCATGATCGGTGCGGTCTCACCGGCGATGCGCGCCACTGCCAGCATGACACCGGTGGCGATGCCGCCGATGGCCGTGGGCAGCACGACCTTGAGGATCATGCGCCACTTCGGCACACCGAGGGCCAGTGCGGCCTCGCGCAGCTCGTTCGGTACGAGCTTGAGCATCTCCTCGGTGGAGCGGACCACGACGGGCATCATCAGGATCGACAGGGCCATCGAGCCGGCGAAGCCGGAGGGGCCGAAGCCGAGCATCAGGTTCCAGGTCGTCAGGATGAACAGACCCGCGACGATGGAGGGGATGCCGGTCATGACGTCGACGAAGAACGTCACGGCCTTGGCGAGCGCGCCCCGGCCGTACTCGACCAGGTAGACGGCCGTCAGCAGGCCGATGGGAGCCGCGATCGCGGTGGCCAGGGCGACCTGCTCGATGGTGCCGAGCAGTGCGTGGTAGACGCCGCCGCCCTCGTCGAAGCTGGTCACCCCGTTCATGGAGTGGCTGAGGAAGTTCCCGTCGAGGAGCTTGATGCCGCGGCTGATCGTGGTCCACATCAGCGAGAGCAGCGGGATGACCGCGAGGAGGAAGCAGACCCATACGACGGAGGTCGCGACACGGTCCTTGGCCTGCCGGCGGTTCTCGATCACCGCGCTGGAGGTGTACGTCACGGCGACGAAGAGGGCGGCCGCGAGCAGACCCCACTGGATCTTGCTGTCGAGGCCGAAGACGGCGCCGATGCCGCAGCCGAGGGCGACCGAGAGGGCCGCGATGCCGGCCGGTGCCCAGCGGGGCAGGCCGCCTCGGGTGAGGCTGGTGGGCGCTGCGGACTTGGTGGCCCGGCTGGGGCGCTGGTCCTGGATTGCGTGGCTCATCAGGCGTTCGCCCCCGAGAAGTCCTTGCGGCGAGCGATGATCAGGCGAGCGGCACCGTTGACCAGCAGGGTGAGCAGGAAGAGCACGAGACCGGAGGCGATCAGCGCGTCGCGGCCGAACTCGTTGGCCTCGTCGAACTTCGCGGCGATGTTCTGCGCGAAGGTGCCGCCGCCCGGGTTCAGGACGTGGAACGAGATCAGGAAGCTCGGGGAGAGGACGGTCGCGACGGCCATGGTCTCGCCGAGCGCCCGGCCGAGGCCGAGCATCGAGGCGGAGATGACACCGGAGCGGCCGAAGGGCAGCACCGACATCCGGATGACCTCCCAGCGGGTCGCGCCGAGGGCCAGGGCGGCCTCCTCGTTCATGCGCGGGACCTGGAGGAAGACCTCGCGGCTGACGCTGGTCACGATCGGCAGGATCATGATCGCGAGCAGGATGCCGACGGTGAAGAGCGAGCGGGCGACGCCGACCTGGGTCTTCTCGAAGACGTAGGTCCAGCCCATGTACTCGTCGAGCCAGAGGTTGAGCCCGTTCAGCTGCGGCACGAGGAAGAGGGCGCCCCAGATGCCGTAGACGATCGACGGCACGGCGGCCAGCAGGTCGACCACGTAGGCGAGGGGCGCGGCCAGCTTGCGCGGCGCGTAGTGCGAGATGAAGAGGGCGATGCCGACAGCGATCGGAACCGCGATGGCCATCGCGATGATCGAGCTGACGACGGTGCCGAAGAGCAGGACGGCGATGCCGAAGACGGGCGGGTTGGCCGACGCGTTCCAGTCGAAGGTGGTGAGGAAGTTCCCCTCGTTCTTCGACAGGGCGATCGAGGCGCGGTAGGCGAGGAAGGCGGCGATCGACGCCATGATCACCAGGAGCAGGATGCCGGAACCCTTGGAGAGCCCTGCGAAGATCTTGTCACCGGCGCGGCCGGTGGACCTTCCGCTCTTGGCGACAGGCGGAGCCTGGTCTATCTGGGTGGGTGTCGTGGAAGCCATGGTCTTTCCGGTCTGGTTGGGGGGCAGGCCCCCTGGCGGCGGTGCACCGGATTTCCCCCCGGGTGGAGGGGGAGGGTCCCCGGGTGCGGGCCTCATCGGACGGAAGAGGCCCGCACCCGGGGGTCAGGATCAGCCCAGCGTCTTGATGACTTCGCGGACCTTGGTGTTGATCTCGGCCGGGATCGGCGCGTAGCCGTTCTCGAGGAGGACCTTCTGGCCCGCGTCGGAGGCGGCGTAGTTCAGGAAGGACTTCACGGTCGGGAGGGTCTCGGCCTTGTTGCCCTTGTCGCAGACGACCTCGTACGTCACCAGGACGAGCGGGTAGGCGCCCTCGGCCTTGGTGGTGTAGTCGAGCTTCAGGGCCAGGTCGGAGCCGGTGCCGGCGACCTTGGCGGAGGCGATGGCCTTGGAGGCGTTCTCGCCGGTGGCCTTGACCGGGGCGGTGGCGCCCGTGTTCAGGTCGACCGTCTTGATGCTCTGCGAGCTGGCGAAGGAGAGCTCGAAGTAGCCGATCGCACCGTCGACCTGCTTGACCTGGGCGGCGACGCTGGCGGAGCCGGAGGCGGACTGGCCGCCCGGGGCGGCCCACTTCTTCGCGGCCTCGTACGGCCAGGCGTCGGGCGCGGTGGCCTTGAGGTACTTGGTGACGTTCTCGGTGGTGCCCGAGTCGTCGGAGCGGTGGAAGGCCTGGATGGCGGTGGAGGGAAGCGTGACGCCCGGGTTCAGCTTCTTGATCGCCTCGTCGTCCCACTTCTTGATCTTGTCGTTGAAGATGTTGGCGACCGTGGCGGCGTCGAGGTTCAGCTTGTCCACGCCGGAGAGGTTGAAGCCGAGGGCGACGGGGCCGCCGACCATCGGCAGGTTGACGCCCTGGCCACCGGTGCAGACCTTCTTCGACTCCTCGACCTGCTCCGGCTTCAGCGCCGAGTCGGAGCCGGCGAAACCGACGGTGCCCTGGTTGAAGGAGACGATGCCCTCGCCCGAGGAGGAGGACTTGTAGTTCACCTCGACGCCGGAGCAGGCGGCCATGTAGTTCTTCACCCACAGCTCGACCGCGTTCTTCTGCGCGGAGGAGCCGGAGGCCAGGAGCTTGCCCTTGGCGTCGTCACACTTGATGTCACCCGCCGCGGCGGACGGCTTGCCGCTGGCGCCGCCGTTCGCGTTGGTGTTGTCGTCCGAGCCGCACGCCGTGAGGACCAGGGCGCCGGACACGACAAGCGCCCCGAGGGCGGAGGCACGAAGCATGTTCTTGCGCTGAAGCTTCACTTTCGGGTGTTCCTTCCAGAAGCCGCCGGCCGCTTTCTGAATCGGGGCGGCGTGCGAAGAGGACTACGTCGGTTTGCCCGGTCCGCCGCTCCTCGTGCCGCGACTCGCACCGTGCACCACTGAAATTAGGCAGAACAGGTGAAGCGGCCGACCGGGCCGGGTGAACGGATGGTGAACCATGGCGGACGGCATGGTGCGGGTACCCCGGTCGGCCCCCGGACGTAAGCGGGCGTTATTCGTCCGTTACCCCGGCGTGACCGTCCGGATGCACAGCTCGCATGGCCGGAATACGCCGGTCGGGCTACGGAACGGCCGGGGCCGGCAGCCACAGGTCGTGGAAGGTGAAGCGGGCCGCCTCCACCTCGTGGCGCTGGTCGGCGTGCAGCACGCCCAGCGCGTACGCCGTCGCCGGGGCGATCCGCGGGGTGCGCGCGGCCGTAGCCGAGGCGGCCGCCGCCTCGGCCGCGTCATGGTGGCGGTCCAGGGCCTCGCCCGCGGCCGCCAGCCGGGCCACGTCCTCGCCCAGTGCCTCGCGTGCGTAGCGGTGGACCCGCAGCAGGCGGCGTACCTCGTTCCAGGGGCCGTCGTGGTCCGGGTTGTACGGGTGCGCCTGCGGGGCCGGAGTCAGGGCCTCCACCGCCGCCGTCAGACGGGTTTCGGCCACCGCCGCCAGCGGGGCCAGGACCTCGCCCACCCGCCCGCGGGCCGCCACGGGGTCCAGCGGGACCTCCGAGGCCAGCACCGCCACCGCGTCCGCCACCGCGTGGAACCGCGAGGAGCCCAGCGCCTGCAGGGTCGCGGAGTGCGCGCGGGTCCGGGCCAGGGTCAGCTGGCGCTCCAGCAGCGCCCCCGCCCGGGCCGAGCCCACGGTGAGCGACCCGGACGCGCCGCGCGGGGCCGGCACCTCGGGGGTCCCCGAGAGCCGGTGCAGGGCCTCCATGAGCCGGGCGAGGCGGGCGGCGTACGCGTGCTCGTCGGCCAGCGTGGAGGACAGCCACACCAGCTCGGTGCGCAGCGCGTCGGCCCAGGAGGACTCGGTCACCACCCGGAACGTGGCCAGGGATCCGCTGATCCGGCGCGCGGCCCCCCGCAGGCCGCGCGCCGCGTCACCGCCTTCCGCGGCGTCGGCCCCGCTCTCCTCGTGCAGGCGGAGCCCGCGCAGGAAAGCGGTGGCCTGGGCCCGTAGGTACGCGCCGAGCACGTCACCCGCGGAGCCCTCCGCGCGCGCTGTCGGGTCATGGTTTGGCTGAGCCACGCCGGCGCCTCCGGGCGTCTATGAGCATCTCCTGTACGTGCCGCAGCGGCTGGCCCTCGCTGTCCGTGCTGTGCCGGGTCCATTCGCCGTCCGGTCCCAGGTGCCAGGAGGAGGTGGCGTCGGACATGCCGGTCGCGAGCAGCCGGTCCAGTGCCGCGCGGTGGGCCGGGTCGGCGACCCTGACCAGTGCTTCGATACGGCGGTCGAGATTGCGGTGCATCATGTCGGCGCTGCCGATGTACACCTCGGGTTCGCCGCCGTTGCCGAAGGCGAAGAGCCGGGAGTGCTCCAGGAAGCGGCCGAGGATCGAGCGGACCCGGATGTTGTCCGAGAGCCCGGGGACGCCGGGGCGCACGGCGCAGATGCCGCGTACCCAGATGTCGATCGGGACGCCCGCCTGGGAGGCCCGGTAGAGCGAGTCGATGAGGGCCTCGTCGACGATCGAGTTCATCTTGAGGCGCACGTACGCGGGGCGGCCGGCCCGGTGGTGGGCGGCCTCCTTGTCGATCCGCGCGATCAGGCCGTCGCGCAGCGAGCGCGGGGCGACGAGCAGCCGGCGGTAGGTCTCGCGGCGCGAGTAGCCGGACAGTCGGTTGAACAGGTCCGAGAGGTCCGCGCCGACCTGCGGGTCGGCGGTGAGCAGGCCGAGGTCCTCGTAGAGCCGGGCCGTCTTGGGGTGGTAGTTGCCGGTGCCGACGTGGGAGTAGCGGCGCAGCGTGTCGCCCTCCTGGCGGACCACGAGCGAGAGCTTGCAGTGGGTCTTGAGGCCCACGAGCCCGTAGACGACGTGGCAGCCGGACTCCTCCAGCTTGCGCGCCCACTTGATGTTGGCCTGCTCGTCGAAGCGGGCCTTGATCTCGACGAGTACGAGGACCTGCTTGCCGGATTCGGCGGCGTCGATCAGGGCGTCCACGATCGGGGAGTCACCGGAGGTCCGGTACAGCGTCTGCTTGATCGCGAGGACGTCCGGGTCGGCGGCGGCCTGTTCCAGGAAGGCCTGCACCGAGGTGGAGAAGGAGTCGTACGGGTGGTGCAGCAGCACGTCCCGCTCGCGCAGCGCGGCGAAGACGTCCGGCGCGGACGCGGACTCGACCTCGGCGAGGTCGCGGTGGGTGCCGGCGATGAACTTCGGGAACCGCAGCTCGGGCCGGTGGTCCAGCGACGCGATCTCGAAGAGCCCGGTCAGGTCCAGCGGGCCGGGCAGCGGGTACACCTCGGCGGCGGAGACCTTCAGCTCCTGGACGAGGAGGTCCAGCACGCCGGGGTCGATGGACTCCTCGACCTCCAGGCGCACCGGCGGGCCGAAGCGGCGCCGCATGAGTTCCTTCTCCAGGGCCTGGAGGAGGTTCTCGGCGTCGTCCTCCTCCACCTCCAGGTCCTCGTTGCGGGTCACGCGGAACATGTGGTGCGCGAGCACCTCCATGCCGGGGAACAGCTCCTCCAGGTGCGCGGCGATGACGTCCTCCAGCGGGACGTAGCGCTGCGGGGAGGCTTCCAGGAAGCGGGAGAGGAGCGGCGGGACCTTGACGCGGGCGAAGTGGCGGTGGCCGCTGACGGGGTTGCGGACGACGACCGCGAGGTTCAGCGAGAGGCCCGAGATGTACGGGAAGGGGTGCGCGGGGTCCACGGCCAGCGGGGTGAGCACCGGGAAGATCTGGTTCCGGAACAGCGTGAAGAGGCGGGCCTGCTCCTTCTCGGTGAGGTCGGGCCAGCGGATCAGGTGGATGCCCTCCTCGGCCAGCGCGGAGGAGATGTCCTGCTGGAAGCAGGCGGCGTGCCGGGCCATGAGCTCGCGCGAGCGGGTCCAGATGAGGTCCAGCACCTCACGGGGCTGGAGCCCGGAGGCCGAACGGGTGGCGACGCCCGTCGCGATGCGCCGCTTGAGGCCGGCGACGCGGACCATGAAGAACTCGTCGAGGTTGCTCGCGAAGATCGCCAGGAAGTTCGCGCGCTCCAGCAGCGGGGTCGTCGGGTCCTCGGCGAGCTCCAGCACGCGCTCGTTGAAGGCGAGCCAGCTGCGCTCCCGGTCGAGGAAGCGGCCGGGGGGGAGCTCTCCGCCGTCCTTGTCCTCGTAGGTGTCCACATCCGCGTCGAGATCGGGTTCGAGGTCCACGTGCGGGCGGTGCGCGGCTATGGAGCCCAGGCGCGCGTGCGCTCCCGACACCGCGCGGGCGGCTACCGCTTCCGCGGAGGCGGCGGAGGCCGCGGAGCTCTGGGACGGCTGCTGGGCGGGGACCTCGGTGGGGCCTGCGCTGGGCTTGTGGCTCATGACTCCATTCTTCCGCGCACGCGGCAGGACAGGCGCGTCGGAAGTGTCAGCCGTCAGGCGGAGGCGGGGTTGCATGCGGGGAGAGTCGCAAGCGCGTCTTAATGCCTGGTTAATGGCGTGTGGCTTCCAGGCTCCGCCTGGACGGCTGAGCCGTTGCCTGGCGGCCGGGGGCGGGTGCGGCCCTTCCCCGGCCGCCGTCCGGGGGAGCCCCAGAAGGCTCCGCCCCCGCACCCCCGCGCCTCAAACGCCGGCGGGGCTGATTTTTTGGCCCGTGCCCCCAGGGTCAGCTTTCGGTGCGGTACATCAGGTCGACCTCGTGGGTGGTGAAGCCGAGGGCCTCGTAGACGGCGAGGGCCGCCGGGTTGTCGGCGTCGACGTAGAGCATCGCCGTCGGCAGGCCCGCCTCGGCCAGGTGCCGCAGGCCGATCGCGGTGAGGGCCTTGCCGAGGCCGCCGCCCTGCGCGCCGGGGCGCACGCCCACGACGTAGACCTCGCCGAGGCGCTGCTCGCGGTGGATCTTCGTCCAGTGGAAGCCGACGAGCTCGCCGTCGCGCTCCGCGAGGAAGAAGCCCTTGGCGTCGAACCACGGCTGCGCGATCCGGTCGTTGAGGTCCCGCTGCGTCAGCGAGCCCTGCTCGGGGTGGTGCGCGAAGGCGGCCGCGTTGGCCGCGAGCCAGGCCGCGTCGTCGGCGCCGGGCACGAAGGTGCGGACCGTCACCCCGGCCGGGAGCGCCGGCTCCGGCAGCGGGGGCGCCTCCGCGCCGAGCGGCCGACGCAGCTGGCGCAGCTCGCGGAAGAGGGTCAGGCCGAGCACCTGGGCGAGGTGGCGGGCAGCCGACTTCCCGCCGTGCGCCCACACCCGGATCCGCTTGCCGGAGGCGGCCAGCAGGGCGTTGCCCAGGGCCCGCCCGTGGCCGCGCCCGCGCAGCGCGGGGTGTACGACGAGCTCGGCGGCCGGGGCCTCCACCGGGTCGGTGTCCTCGAGTTGCCCGTAGCCGGCGAGCCGCCCCTTCTCCGTGAGGAGGAAGTGCCGGATGCCCTCGCGCGGTCCGCCGCGCAGCTGGAGGCGGCCCTGCTCGGACACCGCGGTGGTGCCGTCCGTACGCGCCGCGTCCTCGATCAGGCCGAGCACGGCGTCGGCCTGTTCCTCCGTCAGCTCGTCGAGGGTCTCAATCTGCCGTCCCGGCTCCAGGGCCGCTGCTGCGTCGTCAGTCATGCGCCGAGCCTACGACCGCGGAGGGCGTGGGCGGGAGCACGGGTGCCGGTGCCCCGCCCCGGGGGCCTCGACGGCTGTCCGCCTCGTGCGCGTAACCAGCTCGATACCCGTTACCCCCTGTCGTGCTACGCGCGTTGACCATAGGCTTCGGCGGACCTCCCAAGCAGTATCGCTGTCCACAAAGGGGATTAAATGTCAGCGACGCCACAACGGCACCGCCGAGCCCGCCGGTTGACCCTCACCGCTCTCGCCGTCACGGCCGGGGCCGGGGCGATGGTCGCCGCCGCACTGCCGGCCGGGGCCGCGAGTGGTGGCGGTGCCGCCAAGAGCCGGACCGTCGACGTGCAGATGTTGTCGTTCAACGACTTCCACGGCACGCTCGAGCCCCCGCAGGGCTCCTCCGGAACGGTGAGCGAACGTCAGGCCGACGGCACCACCAAGGCCATACCCGCGGGCGGGGTCGAGTACCTCGCGACCAGCCTGCGCGAAGCCCGCAAGGGCCACGAGTACTCCGTCACCGCCGCGGCCGGTGACATGATCGGCGGCAGCCCGATGCTGTCCGGGATCTTCCACGACGAGCCGACCGTCGAGGCGCTGAACAAGCTGAAGCTGGACGTCACGAGCGTCGGCAACCACGAGTTCGACGAGGGCAAGACCGAGCTGCGCCGCATGGCGTACGGCGGCTGCCACCCGGTCGAGGGCTGCTTCGAGTACGGCAAGGAGTTCACGGGCTCCGAGTTCAAGTACCTCGCCGCGAACGTCACGGACGAGAAGACCAAGCGTCCGATGATGAACCCCACCTTCATCTGGCAGAAGGGGGACGTGAAGATCGGCTTCATCGGCGTCACCCTGGAGGGCACGCCGGACGTCGTCACCGCCGACGGGGTCAAGGGCCTGAAGTTCGGCGACGAGGTCGAGACGATCAACAAGTACGCCGCCGAGCTGAACAAGCAGGGCGTGAAGTCGATCGTCGCGCTGATCCACGAGGGCGGTCTGCCCGCGAGCGGCGCGTACAACTACGACTGCGACGCCCCGGGTGCGGGCGCCGGCGTCTCCGGTGCCATCGTGGACATCGCCAAGAACGTGGACGCGAAGGTCGACGCGCTGGTGACCGGTCACACGCACCAGGCGTACGCCTGCAACATCCCGGACCCTGCGGGCAACCCGCGCATGGTGACCTCCGCGGCCTCCTACGGCCGGCTGTTCACGGACACCACCCTCACCTACGACCGGCAGACCAAGGACATCGTCCGTACGCCGGTCTCCTCGCCCAAGCCGGTCAACAAGCTCGTCTCCCGTGACCAGCCCAAGGCCCCGGACATGACCGAGCTGGTCGACCGCTGGAAGGCCCTGGCGGCGCCGGTCGCCAACCGCACGATGGGCTACATCTCGGCGGACATCCCGGGTCGCGGCTCGGAGGCCCCGGAGAAGCCGCTCGGCGACCTGATCGCCGACGCGCAGCTGGAGGCGCTGGCACCGGCCGCCAAGGGCGGCGCGCAGCTGGCCATCATGAACCCGGGCGGCATCCGTGCCGACCTGGCCTACAAGGCCGCGGGTGACGAGGGCGACGGCGTCGTGACGTACGGCGAGTCCTACACGGTCCAGCCCTTCAACAACCTGATGAACGTCGTGGACCTGACGGGCGCGCAGCTCATCACCGCCCTCCAGCAGCAGGTCAGCGGTCCGGTCAACGGCCCGAACCCGAAGATCCTGCAGGTCTCGAAGGGCTTCACCTACACCCTGGACGCGACGAAGACGGGCGCGGACCGCGTCGTCGTGGACTCGGTGAAGCTGAACGGCGCGGCCATCGACCCCGCCAAGACCTACCGGGTCGCGATGAACGAGTTCCTCGCGGGCGGCGGTGACGGCTTCACCGTCCTGAAGGAGCACAAGAACAAGCTGGTCGGCGCCCCCGACCTGGACTGCTTCAACGAGCTCCTGGCGAAGTCGACGGCGGCGAACCCGATCGCCCCGCCGGCGGCGGACCGGATCACGGTCGTCAAGTAACACCTGCGTACAGCACGCCCGGAGGGGCGGTGGGCCATCGGCCCGCCGTCCCTTCGGCGTTACGGGAGCCCCGCCAGGAAGGTGCGGACGGCCTCGGCGAAGCCGTCGGGGTCCTGGAAGGGCACGAAGTGTTCGGTGTCGAGCCCGGCGTACGAGGTCCCGGGCCGCCGGGCGACCATCGCCTCGGCCAGCTCCAGCGGGAGCACCTCGCTGCGCAGGCCGTGGATCAGCAGCGCCGGGCAGCGGCCGGCGAGCCAGACGTCCCAGCGGGAGCCGTCGCCCTCGGCCAGGGTGGCCAGGGTGGCCTGCGGGTGGAACGGCAGCCGCCAGCCGGTGTCTTCGGGCAGCGGGCGCAGGAACGGCGCGACCCCCTCGCCGAGCGGGCCGAGGGCGGCGACGAGCTCCTCGCGGGTCGGCGCGGTGTACGGGAGGTCGCGCAGGAAGTCCCAGAAGGACGGGCCGTCCTGGCGCGGGCTCTCCACGGGGGCGTCGACGTTGACGAGCGCGGAGACCAGGTCGGGGCGGGCGGCGGCCAGGTGGTAGGCGTTGATCCCGCCGAGGGAGAAGCCGAGCACGGGCACCGGGCCGCCGGGGTCGAGGTGTTCCAGCAGGGCGGCGGCGTCGCGGACGTAGCCCTCGCGGCTGTACTCGCAGGCCAGTGCGGAGTCGCCGTGGCCGCGCTGGTCGGGGGCGATGACCCGCCACTCGTCGCCCAGGGCGGCGGCCAGGCCGGTGAAGTGCGCGCCTTCGGAGAGGCCGCCGTGCAGGGCGAGTAGCGGCCGGCCCGCGCCGCCGAAGTCGAGGTAGGACAGGGTGCGGTCGTCGATCTTCAGCTCGTGGCGCATGGCGTGGCTCCCCGGTGTCCTGGTCGGTGGGCCGTGTGATCGGCCCCTCGTCAGCCTGACAGGATTTGGGCAAGCGCGCAATACGTTCGTGTAGCGCGCTTGCCCAAAATGCTGCGCGGATACGATCCGGGCATGGGAAATCGTGAGGACCTGCTGGCCGGGGCGCGCCGCTGCCTGGAGGAGAAGGGGTACCTGCGCACGACCGTGCGCGACATCGCCGCGGCCTCGCAGGTGAGCATGGCCGCGATCGGCTACCACTTCGGCTCTCGCGAGGCCCTCCTCAACCAGGCGCTGTTCGCGGCGATGGACGAGTGGGCCGCGGGCTCCGGCCGCCTCGCGGGGGAGGGCGGCACCGCCGCGGAGCGGTACGCCGACACGTGGGACCGCAAGATCCAGGACTTCGCCGACATGCGCTGGCTCTGGACCGCCAACGTCGAGGCCTTCGTCGCCGCGCAGTCCTCGCCCGAACTCCTCGCGACCCTGGCCGAGAGCCAGCGCCGCTCCCGCCCCATGGTGGCCGCGCAACTGCGCGGGGTGCCGGAGGACGAGGTCGGCGAGGAGGACGTACGGTCCCTCGGGTCGGTGCACCTCGCGCTGCTGACCGGGGTGATGGTGCAGTGCCTGACCGACCCGGAGCAGGCGCCGTCCGGGCGGGAGCTCGCCCGAGGGCTGCGGGCGATGGCGGAGTTGCTGGAGAACTGACCGCTGCCGGTCGATGGTAAAGCTGAGGTGTCCACGCCATAATCCGGTCCCACCACTGGGTCGGCAAAGGGGCGGGCATGGGCATGGGACTGGACCGGCGGGCGTTCTTGACCGGGGCGGGGGCGCTGGCGGCGAGCGCCGCCCTCGGCCTGACTGCGGCGGCTCCGGCCTCCGCCGGCACTCTCGGTACGACCGGCACGCGCGGCGCGCTCGGCACCACCGGGACCCGTGGCACCCTCGGCACGCAGGACTGGATGGCCGGGCTCGGTGACGCCACCGCCCTCCAGCGGATGACGATCCCCGGCAGCCACGACTCCGGCGCCACGAAGGGCGGGCTCTACGTCGCCTGCCAGAACACCTCGATCGCCCAGCAGCTCGACTCCGGGATCCGGTTCCTCGACGTCCGCTGCCGGGTGTCGGGCGGCTCCTTCGCCATCCACCACGCGGCCTTCTTCCAGGACCTGATGTTCGGGGACGTCCTCGTCGCCTGCTGGAACTTCCTCGCCGCGCACCCCTCCGAGACCGTGCTGATGCGCGTCAAGCAGGAGTACTCCGGCGACAGCGACGCTACCTTCCGCGCGATCTTCGACGACTACCTCGACAACCGCGGCTGGCGCCCGCTCTTCCGCATGTCCGACACCCTGCCCGCCCTCGGCCAGGCCCGCGGCAAAGTCGTCCTGCTCGCCGACAACGGCGGCCTGCCCGGACTGCGCTACGGCGACGGCAACGTCTTCGACATCCAGGACGACTACAACACCGAGCCCTTCGCCAAGCGCGGCCGGATCGAGGACCACTTCCGCAAGGCCGTCCAGCAGCCCGGCAAGCTCTTCGTGAATTACGTCAGCACCGCCGCCTACATGCCGCCCCGCTGGAACTCCGACCGGCTCAACCCCCAGGTCCACGCCTTCGTCGACGGCGGCGAACTGGCCGGCCGCACCGGGCTCGGCATCGTCCCGATGGACTTCCCGAACACCCGCTCCGGCCTGGTCGCCTCACTGATCCGGCACAACTGACGGCCCGGACGGCGGCGGCGTCGGGGCGCCCGGGATGCGCAGGACCGCCTCCGTGCCCGGGCCGCCGTCCCGCGCCGCCCGCAGTTCGGCGCTGCCGCCCGCGCGGTGCACCGTACGGGCCACGATCGACAGGCCGAGGCCGCTGCCGGGCAGGGCGCGGGCCGAGGGGGAACGCCAGAACCGCTCGAAGACGTGCGGGAGGTCGTCGGCCGGGATGCCCGGCCCGTGGTCCCGTACGGTCAGCGCGCCCGCCCGCAGCGACACCTCGACGGCGCCGCCGGGCGGGCTGAACTTCACCGCGTTGTCCAGGACGTTGACCACCGCCCGCTCCAGGGCCGCCGCCTCGCCCCGTACGTACCAGGGCGCCAGGTCGGAGCGGAAGACCAGCTCCGGACCGCGCAGCCGGGCGCGGGTCAGCGCCGCCCGGGCGATCTCGTGCAGGGCCACCACCTGGAGCGGGCTCCCGGACCCGGCGTCCGGGCGGGACAGCTCCTGAAGGTCCCCGATCAGCGACGCCAGCTCCGTCATCTGCGCCTTGACCGAGGCCAGCAGCTCCCGGCGGTCCTCGGGCGGGATCGCCCGGCCGGTCTCCTCGCTGCGCGCGAGCAGCTCGACGTTGGTGCGCAGCGAGGTGAGCGGGGTGCGCAGCTCGTGTCCGGCGTCCGCGATCAGCTGCGCCTGCCGCTCCTGGGAGGAGGCGAGCGCGGCCGTCATGGAGTTGAAGGACCGCGACAGGCGGGCGATCTCGTCGTCACCCTCGTCGGGGATCCGGACGGTGAGGTCCTCGGTACGGGCGATGTGCTCGACGGCGCCGGTCAGTTCGTCCACCGGCCGCAGCCCCGTACGGGCCACCCACAGCCCGGCCGCGCCCGCACCGACGACGCCGATGCCGCAGACGAGCAGGAGCACCCAGGCGAGGGTGGACAGCGGCTTGGTGACATCGGCGAGCGGCTTCGCCACGGAGATCGCGAAGACCGGGGAACCGGGCTGCGCCTGCGCCGGGAAGGTGTAGACGCGCATCTCGACGCCGCCGGTCGTCGACGCGTCGTACAGGGCCTTGCCGCGTCCGCCCGCGGCCACTTCCTTGTCGGTCCCGGTGGCGGGCAGATCGGTGCGCCCGCTCACCGTGCAGTGGCTGCCGTCGGCCGCGATGATCTGGACGGTCGCGTTCAGCTGCCCGGCGATCTCCGGCTGCGCCTGCTGGTCGGGGCGGGTCGAGCAGCCCTCGCGCAGCGTGCGCAGCACCTGGGCGGTCGGGTTCGTGGCCTTGAGGGACTGGTTGAGCTGGTCGTTCAGCTGGGCCCGCACCATGACCCAGGACACCGCCGCGACGGCGGCCACGGCGAGCGCCACCGCCACGGTGACCAGCAGCGCGAGGCGGGAGCGCAGGGGCAGGGCGCGGAATCTGGCGGTGGGGCTCACTCGGGACCGCTCTCGCCCTGGCGCAGTACGTAGCCCACACCGCGCACGGTGTGGACCAGGCGGGGCTCGCGCGCGGCCTCGGTCTTGCGGCGCAGGTACATCACGTACACGTCCAGGGAGTTGGAGCTGGGCTCGAAGTCGAAGCCCCAGACGGTCTTGAGGATCTGCTCGCGGGTCAGCACCTGCCGCGGGTGTGCCAGGAACATCTCCAGCAGGGTGAACTCGGTGCGGGTCAGCTCCACCGGGCGCCCGGCCCGGGTGACCTCGCGGGTGGCCAGGTCCATCCGCAGGTCACCGAAGGTCAGGACGTCCTCGCCGGCGCCGTCCGCGACGCCGGAAGGGGCGGCGTACGAGCTGCGGCGCAGCAGCGCGCGGACGCGGGCGAAGAGCTCGTCCAGCTCGAACGGCTTGACGAGGTAGTCGTCGGCGCCCGCGTCGAGGCCGGTGACGCGGTCGCCGACGGTGTCGCGGGCGGTGAGCATCAGGATCGGGGTGGTGCTGCCCGCGGAGCGCAGCCGCCGGGCCGCCGTCAGGCCGTCCATCCGGGGCATCTGGATGTCCAGCACGATCAGGTCGGGGGCGTACGAGCCCGCCTGGTCGAGGGCGTCGAGCCCGTCGACGGCGGTCTGCGTGCCGTAGCCCTCGAAGGCGAGGCTGCGGCGCAGGGCCTCACGTACGGCCGGCTCGTCGTCGACGACGAGGATCCGCTGCTGGTCGCCTTCGGCGGGATTCATCTCGGTCCACCCCAGTGGTCTCGGTCGGTGCGCGGCGCCTCCCAGCGTCGCACGGGCGGGTCAGAAGGAGGTGCCGAAGCCGTCGGCGGCGGTGCCGCCGCCGTTGCCGCTGTTCGAGCCGCCGGATCCGGTGGCGGCGCCGCCCTTGCGGAGGGAGGGGAGGTCGGCCTTGATGGTGTTGACGGGGATGGCGAAGCCGAGGCCGACGCTGCCGGCGGAGGAACTGTCGCTGGAGGGGGAGTAGATCGCGGAGGGCATGCCCACGATCTCGCCGTTCATGTTGACGAGGGCGCCGCCGGAGTTGCCGGGGTTGAGGGAGGCGTCCGTCTGGATGGCCTTGTACGAGGTGGTGTTCGAGCCGGTGTTCCCGTTGAACTGCTGGCCGTCGTAGCTGAACGGCCAGCCGCCCTGGCCGCCCTGGCCGCGCTGCGGGGTCTGCTGCTGCTCGGACTTGGGGACGTTCACCTCGCGGTCCAGCGCGGAGACGATGCCGCTGGTGACGGTGCCGGTGAGGCGGTCGGGGGAGCCGATGGCCACGACCTGGTCGCCGACCTTGAGGCTGCCGGAGTCGCCGAGCTTGGCGGGCTTGAGGCCGCTCGCACCCTGGAGCTTGACGAGGGCCAGGTCCTTGTCCGGATCGGTGCCGACGACCTTGGCGGCGTACTTCTTGCCGTCGCTCATCGTCACCTGGATCTCGGAGGCGCCGTCGATGACGTGGTTGTTGGTGACGATCTCGCCGTCGGCGGTCACGACGATGCCGGAGCCGGTGCCCTGGCCGGAGCCGGTGCGGGTGTCGATCCGCACGACGGAGGGGCTGACGTTCTCGGCGACGCCGGAGACCGTGCCGTTGCTGGACTGGGAGACGTTCGTGCCGTTGACGCCGGTGGCGGAGCCGGTGGTGTTGCCGACCAGCTGCTGGAGGGCGGCCGCGGAGGCGCCGCCGACCACGGCCGCAGCGAGGGCGACGGCGGCGAGGAGGGCGACCGGCCGCTTGGCGCGGGGGGCGGGGGTGGCGGCGTGGGCCGGGCCCTGGGCTCCGCCGGCGCCGGCGGGCACGGTCTCGCCCGGGATGACCGGGGGCTGGTGCGCCTCGTGCCACCCCGGCGCGGCGGGCGGGTACGCGGGCGGCGGCGGATACGCCCCGGCGGCGGCCTCGCCGAACGGCGAGTACTGAGTCGGGAAGTTCTCCTGCGGGTACTCGCCTTCGCGGCGGAAGCTCTCGGTCATGCCTATGACTCTGCGCGCGGATCATGAGAGCAATCTGAGTCCGAGGTGAGAAGCCCGACAGAACCGCGTATGCCCGACATAAGGACCGGGCCCGGACCGGCCTCCGCGGCGCCGCTGCCAAGCGGCGGCGCAGGCGAACGGGGCGCGTCCGCCGAGCGGGTGATCCGACGAACCGCCGGCAGCTACCGGCAGCCGCAGGAGCGGCGGATCACCAGCGCCGACGGGAACTGCTTCAGGCGCTCCCGGCGGGAGCCGGCCACGCGGAGCCCGTCGTCCAGGACGAGGTCCACCGCCGCGCGGGCCATCGCCGGACGGTCCGAGGCGATCGTGGTGAGGGGCGGGTCCGTGAGGGCCGCCTCCTTCACGTCGTCGAAGCCGGCGACGGCCAGCTCCCCGGGCACGTCGATGCGCAGCTCGCGCGCGGCCCGCAGCAGCCCGATCGCCTGGTCGTCCGTCGCGCAGAAGATGGCCGGCGGGCGGTCCGGGCCGGAGAGGACCTCCAGGGCCACCTGGTACGCGTCGTAGCGGTTGTACGGGGCCTGGAAGAGCCGGCCCTCGACCGACCGGCCGGATTCCAGCATGGCCCGGCGCCAGCCCTCGACGTGGTCGGCCACCGGGTCGCCGACCTCCGGGGTCGTCTCGACCCCGCCCAGGCAGGCGACGTACTCGTGCCCGTGCTCCAGCAGGTGACGCGTGGCGAGCTGGGCGCCGCCGATGTCGTCGGTGACGACGGCCACGTCGTCGATGGCCTCGGGGCGCTCGTGCAGCAGCACGACCCGCGCGTCCCACGCCTCGATCTCGGACGCGGCCCGCTCGCTCATGCCCTGGCTGACCAGGATCAGGCCCGAGACCCGCATGCCGAGGAAGGCCCGCAGGTAGTGGACCTCGCGCTCGTCGCGGTAGTCGGAGTTCCCGACGAGCACCATCTTCCCGCGCTCGGCCGCGGCCTGTTCGACCGCGTGTGCCATCTCCGCGAAGAACGGCTGACGGGCATCCGGGACGATCATGCCTATGAGGTCGGTGCGCCGCGACGCCATCGCCTGTGCGACCCGGTCCGGGCGGTAGCCCAGCTCCTTGATCGCGGCGAGGACACGCTCGCGCGTGGCCGGGGCAACCGGCCGGGGTCCGTTGTTGATGACGTAGCTCACGACGGCGGTAGAGGTACCCGCCAGTCGTGCCACGTCATCCCGCGTCACCTTGGCCACGCGCGGCAGTCTACGCGGGGTGACCTACCTCTGGGCAGGGCGTCCGGAAGAGGGGATTCCCACAGGCGATTCCGCCATCCGGGTGGCGGCCGCCGCCTGCGCCGCCGTCTGCGCCGCCGCGGAGGCGGCCGCCTTGGCCGCGGCCTGTGCCGCGGCCTCCGCCGCGGCCCGCTCGACCTTCTCCGGGGTCACGAAGCGGTAGCCGACGTTGCGGACCGTACCGATCAGGGACTCGTGCTCGGGGCCGAGCTTGGCGCGCAGCCGCCGTACGTGGACGTCCACCGTGCGGGTGCCGCCGAAGTAGTCGTAGCCCCACACCTCCTGGAGCAGCTGGGCGCGGGTGAAGACCCGGCCCGGGTGCTGTGCGAGGTACTTGAGCAGCTCGAACTCCTTGAAGGTGAGGTCCAGGACCCGCCCCTTGAGCTTCGCCGAGTACGTGGCCTCGTCCACCGAGAGGTCGCCGTTGCGGATCTCCATCGGGGAGTCGTCCGAACCGAGCTGCTGGCGGCCGGTGGCCAGCCGGAGCCGCGCCTCGACCTCGGCCGGGCCGGCGGTGTCGAGGAGGACGTCGTCGATGCCCCAGTCGGCGGTGACGGCCGCGAGGCCGCCCTCGGTCACGACGAGGATCAGCGGACAGCCCGGTCCGGTGGAGCGGAGCAGCTGGCACAGCGACCGCACCTGCGGCAGGTCGCGGCGGCCGTCCACGAGGATCACGTCCGCGCCCGGGGTGTCCACGAGGGCGGGGCCCTCGGCGGGCGCCACCCGGACGTTGTGCAGCAGCAGGCCGAGGGCGGGCAGCACCTCGGTCGACGGCTGCAGGGCATTGGTCAGCAGCAGGAGAGAGCTCATGACCCGACACCTGCCCGGGTCGGGTCGTTCTGCACGGTTCGCTGGTCCATCACGTCGGTTCCTCCTCGGTCCCGTCGAGGACTTTCGCGGCACTGCTTCGTACGGCTTGCCTGGTGCCCGCCCGGTCCCCGCGCCCTGAGGTCCGGATGGATACCACTGTTCTCGGTTCGTTCAACGCGCTGAAAGCACAAAAGGACCCGGGGGCAACGTTGCCCGGATCCTCTCGCCAGCAGAATAGCCCACCCGTGCCCGCGGGGCCGAGGGATCGGCGGCAGCCTCTTCTGTGGTTCGCACCACCCCTGTGACCTGCGTATGCCCCGGTTTCACCGGTTCGGTGGACCCCGGAGGGGCCGCCCGGGTGCATGCGGGTCGTGCGCAGGCACGTGGGCCCGGCGGTCCGAGGGTTCATCATGGAGGCCGACGCGGAGACGACGATAGGAGCTGCAGTGGCAACCGGAACCATCCGCTACTGGGCGGCGGCGAAGGCCGCGGCCAAGACGGCGGAGGAGCCGTATTCGGCGCGGACACTGGCCGAGGCGCTCGACGGCGTGCGGGAACGCCACCCCGGGGAGCTCACCCGGGTCCTGCTGCGCTGCTCCTTCCTCGTGAACGAAGAGCCCGTGGGCAAGCGGGCGCACGAATCCGTCGAGCTGACCGAGGGGGGCACCGTCGAGGTGCTCCCGCCGTTCGCGGGCGGGTGAGCGCGGTCCGATGAGTACTCCCGAGGAACAGCAGCAACAGCAGCACTACCAGCAGCAGCAACAGCAACAGCAACAGCAGGATCCGTACGGGACCCAGACCTGGCAGTCCGAGACCTGGGACACCGCTTACCAGCCCGTGGTTCCCGAGGGCTGGTTCCGCGAGGAGGCGCCGCAGGCCCCGGCCCCCGCGCCGGTGCAGGAGTGGGGCGAGACCGCGTACCTGCCGCCGTACCCGGGCCCGGAGGCACAACAGCAGTACCAGCAGACGGCTGCCCCCGACAGCTGGTACCGCGACGAGGCGCCCGCGCCCGCACCGGCCCCCGCCCAGGACTGGGCCGAGGCCACCGCCTACCTCCCGCCCCAGGCGGCCGCCCCCGCGGCCCCCGCGGCCCCCGTCGCGGCCGAGCCGCCTGCGGCGGAGGGCGCCGGCGAGGAGCCCGCGTATTCCCCGCCCACGCTCGCCGGCAACACCCTGCGCGCCGTCGACCCCGCCCAGGCCCGCGCCGAGGGCCGGTCGCCGGTCATCGACCCCGGCCCGCAGCCGGCCATACTGACCGCCGCCCTCGGGCTGCTGATCGCCGCGGCCGCGGCCTTCGGGCAGCTCGCGCTGCTCGTGCCGCTGATCGCCCTCCAGGCGCTCACCGCGGCCGGCTGGTTCCGCCTCAACGGCATGTGGCCGGCCCGCCAGGGCATCGCCCTCGCCTTCGCCGGAGCCCTCGCCGCGGATGCGGCGGTGCTCGCCGTGGACCGCGCGTACGGCCCCGGCGCGATCGTCGGCACCCTGGGCGCCTGGGTGCTGCTCACCCTCGTGCTCCAGCTGCGCAGCCGGGCCGAGCCGGACGAGCGGATGTACGGGCTCATGGCGTCGGTGGCCTCCGCCGCACTGGCCATCGTCTGCGCCGGCTACCTGGCCGCCGACACCGCCTGGGTGACCGTCGGGGCGGCCGCCGTCGCGGTCGCCGTCTTCGCCCGCGCGCTGCCGCTGCCCACCGCCCCCTCGGTCGGCGTCTCGCTGGCCGCGGCCGCGGGCGCGGGCATCGCGGTCGGCGGGCTGACCTCGGTCGGGGTCGGCGGGGCACTGCTGGGGGTGGTGGCCGGGGCGTGCGCGCTGATCGGGCTGCGCGTGGCGGCGTACGACTACCCGTCGAAGTTCGTGCACATGACGGCCGGTGTCGCGCTGCCGCTGGCGGTGGCCGCTCCCGCCGTCTACCTGCTGGGGCGGGTGGTGGGCTGAGGGGGTCGGCCGAGGCGTCGGGATCACGGCCCCTTCACCGGCCTCCGACGGCGCGGATGGTCAACTAGTACGCACGTACCAATCTCATGGGGGGTGGACGCGTGCGTTTCCTGCGCGTTGTCGTGATCGTCGCAGTGGTCCTCGGGGCCTTGTTCGTGGGCGCGGACCGCTGGGCGGTCGGCTATGCCGAGAACCGGCTGGCCGACCGGATCCAGGCCCGGCAGCCCGCCGTCGGGGGAGTGAGCGTGGACATCCACGGCTTCCCCTTCCTGACGCAGGCGCTCAGCCACGACCTCGACCGGGTCGACCTGAAGCTGGACAACGTCGACGTGAGCGCGGACGGCCGCAAGACCCGCCTCTCCCAGCTGCGCGCCGACTTCCACGGGGTCGAGCTGAACGGCGACTACAGCGGCGGCACCGCCCGGCGCGCGGCCGGCTCGGCCCTCGTCACGTACGCCGACCTGACCACGGGCGCGCAGCCCGGTGTGACCCTGAGCTACGGCGGGGCGCCGGGCAAGGTGAAGGTCACCGCGTCGGTGGAGCTGCTGGGCAGGACCTTCACCCGCAGCGTGGTGTCGACCGTCTCCCTCGTCGACTCCAAGGACGGGCAGGGCTCCAAGACCGTCCGGCTGCGGGCCGACGAGGTGCCGGGCGAGGGGATCCCCGGGATCGAGACGGCGATCCGCAAGAAGACCGACTCCGACCGCCGGCTCGACGGCGGTCTGCCCTCCGGGCTCCAGCTGACCGGGCTGACCTCGGACGAGGCCGGGGTGCACCTGTCGCTGGGCGGTTCGAACGTGGCGCTTACCGGATAGTGAGACGGTGCGGTCCGATCCGCAGATGAACGGACCGCACCGAGGCCCCCGAGGCGGTGCGGCGGCCTTCCCGGGGTGATCGCATCCCACCATACGGACGATCCTGTCTCGAAATATGACACGACGGTGACAGGGCAGTCGATTCGTCCCTACGATCCATGGCTATGAAGCATCAGCAGGCGGATCTCACGAAGCGACGGGCAGTAGACCTGTGTCGCGTCGCCGCCATGCTCTGTCGATCCATGTGACGTGTGAGCGCATCCCGCTCCATGGCCGGACGACGGCCTTCCGCTTTCCCGTGTGACCCCACTTGCCTCCTGCCCCCTGACGGCTCCCCGTTCAGGATCTCGAGCGCACCCGGAAGCACGTCTTCAGCACCACCAGCACAGCCCCGCCGCACACTGCCCCGGAGGAGAACACCATGAGCCGCAGCGACGTCCTCGTAGACGCCGACTGGGTCGAGGCCCACCTGAACGACGCCAACGTCGTCATCGTCGAGGTGGACGAGGACACGTCCGCCTACGACAAGAACCACATCACCAACGCCGTCCGGATCGACTGGAAGAGCGACCTCCAGGACCCGGTCCGCCGCGACTTCGTGGACCAGGAGGGCTTCGAGAAGCTCCTCTCCGCCAAGGGCATCTCCAACGACGACACCGTCGTCCTCTACGGCGGCAACAACAACTGGTTCGCGTCCTACGCCTACTGGTACTTCAAGCTGTACGGCCACCAGGACGTCCGCCTCCTCGACGGCGGCCGCAAGAAGTGGGAGCTCGACTCCCGCGACCTGGTCGACGGCACCGAGGTTCCGGCCCGCCCGGCCACCGCGTACAAGGCCAAGGCCCAGGACTCCTCGATCCGCGCCTTCCGCGACGACGTCGTGGCCGCGATCGGCTCGCTGAACCTGGTCGACGTCCGCTCGCCCGACGAGTTCTCCGGCAAGCTGCTCGCCCCGGCGCACCTCCCGCAGGAGCAGTCGCAGCGCCCCGGCCACGTGCCGAGCGCCCGCAACATCCCGTGGTCGAAGAACGCCAACGACGACGGCACCTTCAAGTCGGACGAGGAGCTGACCGCCCTCTACGAGGCCGAGCAGGTCGACCTGGCGAAGGACACCATCGCCTACTGCCGCATCGGTGAGCGCTCCGCGCTGACCTGGTTCGTGCTGCACGAGCTCCTGGGCCAGGAGAACGTCAAGAACTACGACGGCTCCTGGACCGAGTACGGCTCGCTGGTCGGCGTGCCGATCGAGCTGGGCGCCAACAAGTAGTCCCGGGCACGCGACGCCCAGTAGTACGACCTCTCTAGGACAGGACAGAGAACATGTGTGGAGCACAGATCGGCGGGCCCGACCTCGCGACGCTCAAGCCCGGTGAGACCGCCATCCAGGGCCAGGTCACCAAGGACGGCGAGGGAGTGAGCGGCTACGTCCGCCTGCTGGACTCGACCGGCGAGTTCACCGCCGAGGTCCCGACCTCGGCGACCGGCCAGTTCCGCTTCTACGCGGCGACCGGTACCTGGACGCTGCGGGCGCTCGTCCCCGGCGGCCGCCAGGCCGACCGCGCCGTGGTCGTCGCCGACGCCGGCGGCGTGACGGACGTGGCCATCGCGGTCTGATCGTCAGCTGAACCGGCCGGAGGGCCGCACCCCAGGGGGTTGGACGCCACTGGAACGGGGTGCGGCCCTTCGTGCCGTCCGTGCTCGTGCCCTCCGTACTCGTTCGCCGAGCTGTCTTTCGCAGGCGCCGGCCCTACGCTGGAGACATGTACGCCCGGCGGCGCCGCGCCTACTTCCTGCTGATGGGCGGATGCCTGTTCCTCTTCGTCTCCGCCTGGTCCTTCGTGCGCCTGTGGTCGGTCGAGGCCGCCGTCGCCCTGTGCGTGGTCGCGATGATCATCCCGCCGGTGGCCGCGATGGTCGCGAACCGCCGGGGTCCGGACGACCGCTGGTGGGACGATCCCTCGGGCGATCCGAAGTCCGACGAGTGGTGGGACGAACTCGACGGAAAGCGGCACCGCGAGGAGTGAAACGCGGCGATATAAAACTGTAATAAGAGTGCGTACAACATCTCCCCACAGCAAGCTGTCATGTGTGTGCACGGGTAATTGGCCCGCGCCACCAGTCCTGTGGGGGGACTCTTTTGGAACACGAACAGACCATCCCTGAGCAGCGGAAAGAGACGGAGAACGTACCGGAATCGGACAGTCCGGAATTTCCGGCCGTGAATTCTGCTCAGGCGCGGCCGCGCCGCCGCGGGCGTACGACCTTCCTGATCGCGAGCGCCGTCGTCCTCGGCGTCCTCGCCGGGACGGTCACCGGTTACGCGATCCAGTTCAACCGCGAACCCACGCCGCTCGCGCCGCTGGCCCAGGCCAAGGTGGTCACCCCGAAGGCGCTCGCGCCGGACGGTGCAACGACGAACAAGACGATCAACGCCAACCGCTGGCACAAGACCGACGACGACCTGGCCAAGCTGCTGATCGAGGCCCCGGGCGGGGCCAAGGTCGAGGGCAGCGGCTACGAATCACTGGACTTCTTCGCCGCGAAGTTCTTCGAGAAGCCGGAACACGGTCTGCCCGGCATCCTGAGCGACCGCGTCCGCCGGGTCGCGTCCACGGTCTGGTCCGAGGACGACCGCGTGTTCGTCGAGGTTCGGCTGCTGCAGTTCAACGACCGCTCCGGCGCGGACGATTACGAGAAGGACCAGTCGCGGTACATGCCCCAGGTGAAGTACGCGGGCAACTCGGGTGTGGAGATCCCCGGCCTCGCCGGCGACCTCGGCCATGTGTGGGTGGACTCCGAGGTGGACGAGGAGCCGGGGTACTACCCGATCCGCGGGGCCCGGGCCATCGCCCGCCGCGGCGACATCGTCCTGGACATCAGCTACTTCAACAACCGCGGCAAGATCGCGGAGAGCGATGTCATCGACCTGGCCAAGCGACAGCTGGAGCGACTGTGACCGAGCCGCAGAACGAGAACACCCCGGTCGAGGCCGCTCCGGAGGCCGCCACCGAGGTCCCGGCGCCGGTCGCCGATGCCGTCACCGAGGCCCCGGCCCCGGCGCCGGTCGCCGATGCGGTCGCCGAGGCCGCGCCGGTGAAGCCCGCGCGCACGGTGAACCGTAAGAAGGCCGCCGTCATCGCCGCGGGCGTGGCCGTGGCCGTCCTCGCGGGCGGCGCCGTCGCCGCGTCCGCGGCCATCGCGGACGCGGACCGCACCTCGCCGACCCGCTACTGGACCGCCGCGGGCGGACACGCCGCGCAGCCCGACAAGCCGGCCGTCGTGCCGGCGAACGAGCTGTCGGGCAAGCTGCTGCCGGTACCGACCACCTTCACCCTGGGCCCGGACCTCGCGGACGACGGAAACAACTTCTTCGTCTCCGGCGAGAGCGCGGTCGAGGGCTTCAAGGACGCCCGCAAGGGCCTGTCCAGCACCGAGCGCAAGCAGCGCGACGAGGCGCTGGCCGAGCTGAAGCTCAAGGGGCTGGCCGGACGCAGCTACACCAAGGGCGGCGGCCAGATGGTGCTGGAGGTCCGCATCATGCAGGCCGACCCGCAGTCCCTGGGCAAGTTCGCCGAGGTCACCAAGAAGCTCATCGAGTTCATGGGCGAGGGCCGCGACGCGCCCAAGGTCGACGGTTTCCCCGACGCGAAGTGCTCCGTGACGGGGCTCGGCAAGAAGGACAACGAGACGATCGACTCGCTCGACTGCGTGGCGGTCGAGGGTGACGTGATGGTCAACTTCCGCGCCTACGGGCCGAAGCCCTTCTCCACCTCCGACGCGACGCAGTTCTTCAAGAACCAGCTGACCCACCTGAAGTCCCCCGGGGAGTCCGTGTGACCGAGCAGAACACCGCCCCCGAGACCGTGACCGAGGCGACGGCTCCCCAGGAGCCCGCAGCCCCCGCGGCCCCCGAGACGCAGGCGACCCCGGAGACCCCCGAGGCCTGGCCCGCCCCCGAGGCGCCGAAGGCGCCCAAGGACCGCCGCAAGCTGTTCGCCGCCCTGCGCTGGACCGCCGCGGTCCTCGCCTTCGGCGCCGTCGGCACGGGCGTCGCGTACGGGATCACCCAGCCCGAGCGCACCGACATCCCCGGCCTGCACACCAAGGACGACGGCCGCTGGGTCTTCCCGGCGCTGGCCAAGCCCACCCTGGCCCCCGGCGCCGCACAGCCCTTCGCCGAGGACAACAAGGAAGGCGTCCACTACGCCACCCTCGGCGAGCTGCTCCTGCCGGCCCCGCAGGGATCCGCCCAGGACCCCGCGCTGAAGCTGGAGAAGGACCAGATGGTGTCCCAGGACACCTTCCTGGAGGAGTACGCCCCCGGCGCGCGCCAGCAGCTCAAGCAGGGCTTCGTCGACGACGGCCTGCGCCAGATCGCGGCCCGTGGCTGGGTCATGCCGGACGGCACCCGCACCCGGATCTACCTGCTGCGCTTCCACTCCTCCGGCTTCGCTGACGCCTTCGAGGGCTGCGGCTTCAACATGAGCGTGAACGGCGTGAACCGGACCGAGCCCGACCCCGCCTGGAGCAGGGCCAAGACCACCCAGGCCGCTCCCGACCTGCGCGAGGTGTCCCTCTACTCGGAGGCCGCCCCGTTCGGCGACGACCAGGTGAAGGTCGGATGCATCCAGTCCGGCGACCTCCAGGCCGTGGTCTTCCAGACCCGCAAGGGCGAGGTGGCGGCCGTCCCGTTCCACCAGACGGTGATCCTCCAGGACCAGCTGCTGCGCTGACGGCGGCCCGGCGCCGACTGTACGGCCCACCTCACAGAGTGCACCGGTCCCCAGGCCAGTAGGCTTGGGGACCGGCCCGTACCCCCGAACGAAACCTCCGAGGAGCACACCGTGCTTGAGGCAGTCTTCACCTCCCTGCTGGTCCTGGTCTGCGTCGGCGTCCTCGCCTTCACCGGTCTGGCCGTGAAGAAGCTCTACCAGGGCCAGCGCTGACCGCCTGCCCCCGGATACCGGAACCCCTCCCACAGATCGCCTGAGCAGACATCCATGATCCAGATCCCGTCCGACCTGAACCCGGGCCTCGTCCCCCTCGCCTTCCTCCTCGGCACCTGGGAAGGCGCAGGCGTCTTCGACTTCCCGGGCGAGGAGAAGTGCAACTTCGGCCAGGAAGTCGTCTTCAGCCACGACGGCCGGGACTTCCTGGAGTACACCTCCCACACCTGGGTCCTCGACGCCGAGGGCAAGCAGGTGCGTCCGCTGGAGTCCGAGTCGGGCTACTGGCGCATCGACAAGGACCGCAAGGTCGAGATCGTCATGGTCCGTGACCAGGGCGTCGTCGAGGTCTGGTACGGCGAGCTCGCCGACCAGAAGCCCCAGATCGACGTGGTCACCGATGCGGTCGCCCGCACCGCGGCCTCCGGCCCGTACAGCGGCGGCAAGCGGCTCTACGGCTACGTCAAGAGCGACCTCATGTGGGTCGGCGAGAAGGCCACCCCGGAGGTCGAGCTGCGCCCGTACATGTCGGCCCAGCTCAAGAAGGTCGTCAGCCCCGAGGAGGTCGCCGAGATGGCGCGCAACCTCCCCGACATGCCGGACGACGGCATCGCCTTCTTCCGCTGACCGCAGTGCGAGAAGGGGACCGCCGGGCAGCCCGCGGTCCCCTTCCCGCGCTTACACTGGCCGAGTGGTGAGCGCCGAGAGCACCGATGCACACGAGACCAGTGAGAGCGCCGACTGGAAGACCGACCTGCGCCGGCGCGGATACCGCCTGACCCCGCAGCGCCAGCTCGTCCTGGAAGCGGTCGACGCCCTGGAGCACGCCAGCCCCGACGAGATCCTCGCCGAGGTGCGCAAGACCGCCTCCGGGGTCAACATCTCCACCGTCTACCGCACGCTGGAGCTGCTGGAGGAGCTGAAGCTCGTCTCGCACGCCCACCTCGGCCACGGCGCGCCCACGTACCACCTCGCCGACCGGCACCACCACATCCACCTGGTGTGCCGCGAATGCGCAGACGTCATCGAGGCCGATGTGGACATCGCCTCCGAGTTCACCGCCAAGCTCCGCGAGACCTTCGGCTTCGAGACCGACATGAAGCACTTCGCCATCTTCGGACTCTGCAAGAAGTGCGCCGCCAAACACCGTGACGGCGACGCGCCATAGGGTCGTAGGCTTGGTTTCATGACCAGCCCTTTGCTCCATCTCCCCGGCGCCGTGCAGGCCGAAGGCCGCGATGAGGGCGTCGCCGCCCACTACGGAGAGCTGTACGGCGAACAGCGCGCCCTCGCCGACGGCCGCGGCTTCGTCGACCTCTCCCACCGCGGCGTCGTCACCGTCTCCGGCCCGGAGCGGCTGAGCTGGCTGCACCTGCTGCTCACCCAGCACCTCACCGAGCTGCCGGCCGGGCAGGCCACCGAGGCGCTGATCCTCTCCGCCAACGGCCACATCGAGCACGCCCTCTACCTCGTGGACGACGGCGAGACGGTGTGGGCGCACGTCGAGCCCGGCACCCAGGAGGCGCTGATCGCCTACCTGGAGGCGATGAAGTTCTTCTACCGCGTCGAAGTCGCCGACCGCACCGCCGATTTCGCCGTCGTGCACCTGCCGGCCGGCTCCATCGCCGAAGTCGCCAAGGGCCCGGCCGTACGGGAGACCCCGTACGGCCGCGACGTCTTCCTGCCCCGCGGCGAGCTGGAGGCCTTCGCCGCCACGCACGGCCCGGCCGCCGGCCTGCTCGCGTACGAGGCGCTGCGCGTCGAGTCGCACCGGCCGCGGCTCGGCGCCGAGACCGACCACCGCACCATCCCGCACGAGCTCGGCTGGATCGGCACCGCCGTGCACCTGCAGAAGGGCTGCTACCGCGGCCAGGAGACGGTCGCCCGCGTCCACAACCTGGGGAAGCCCCCGCGCCGCCTGGTCTTCCTGCACCTGGACGGCTCCGAGGTGCTGCTCCCGGCGCACGGCGCGCCCGTACGGCTCGCCGCCGACGGGGAGGAGGGCCGCCAGCTGGGCTTCGTGACCACCGCGGTCCGCCACCACGAGCTGGGCCCGATCGCCCTCGCGCTGGTCAAGAGGAACGTTCCGGTGGACGCGCCGCTGCTGGTCGGCAAGACGGCCGCCGCGCAGGAGGTCGTCGTCGCGCCGTAGCCGGCGTGGGATGCCTCAGACGTCGATGACGAGGGAGAACGGGCCGTTGTTGGTGAGCGAGACCCGCATGTCCGCGCCGAACCGGCCCGTCTCCACCCTCGCGCCCAGCGCCCGCAGTTGCCCCACGACCTCGTCGACCAGTGGCTCGGCCACCTCGCCGGGCGCCGCCGCGTTCCACGTGGGCCGGCGGCCCTTGCGCGCGTCCCCGTAGAGCGTGAACTGGGAGATCACCAGCAGCGGCGCGTCCACGTCGCTGCAGGACTTCTCCGCCTCCAGGATCCGCACGGACCACAACTTGCGCGCCAGCTGCGCCGCCTTCTGCGGTGTGTCGTCGTGGGTCACCCCCACCAGCACGCACAACCCCTCGCCGACGATCTCGCCCACGGTCTCACCGGCCACGACCACACTCGCGCCGTCCACCCTCTGCACCACTGCTCGCATACCACCTGTGTACCAGGACTGCACCGTCTCTAGCGATGTCGGCCGGTATTGGCCGAATCGCCTGCCACCGGACTGGCCGGTTGTCTCCCCGAACGGTCTTGGGAGACCGGGAACAGCGCGAGCTGGTCGCTTCGGTCCCGGCAGGTCTTCGTGCCCCGGTAGGGCGTGCCTGCGGTCCTTGGCGGGCTTGCGGTCCCGCGTGTCCTCGGGTGGGGGACGGTCTGGCCGGTAGCTCTCCGCGCCACGATCCTCTGGTCGTGTGCGGTCACACCTGGCCGACGCCGTGTCCCCAGGCCGAGGGCGCGCCTGCCGATCGCCGCCGCGGCCGCGTGGTGGCCAGTGACGACGGTGGTCTTGGACTGTTGCCGCAGCGGGGCCTGCCAGTGACGGCTGCCCCAGCGGGAGGTGTAGGCGGCGTCGACCGCAATGACGACGAGGCCGGTGTGGTGGGCCATGGAACGCAGCCTGTCCCGAAAGCGTGCGGTGGGCAGTCCGGCGACGGTGCGACGGAATGCCTTGCCGCGTTTACCGCGTCCCATCGTTTCGCGGCCGGTATCGCGGGCGTCGGCGAAGCCCAGGTCCTCGATCGCCAGGCCGGCACAGCCGTTCGTCCGGGCGACGTCGATCAGTTCGGTGATCGCGGCCCGCAGGCGCCCGTCGCGCTGGGATGTAGGTCCGATCAGGTCGGTCGGCACCGTAATGGGCTCACCGACGGGGTTACCGTGCGCGTCCACGACACACGCGGCGAGATGACCTGCGTTGAGGTCTACGGCCAGCAGTCGGATGCGGACACCCGTGGCGGCCAACTCGCCGGGTGTAGGCAGGACGGTTTTCGCGGTGGACCAGGAGGCGTCGAGGTACCAGCGGTCGCGAACGGCGTCGTGCGTGATGTCGTAGCGGACGGCCCGGTTGGAGCTGATCCGGTCCAGCCATTCATCCCGGCGGTGGCTGAAAGTGACGGTGCAAGCCAGTCGGTAGCGTCCCCGCGGGGCGTTCGCCAAGTGCCGCAAGGGCTCAGGCAGGACGAGGGTTACCGTGCCACCGGTAACCGGCGTTGCTTCTGGGCGCGTTCAGCCCGGTTCGCGTAGCCGCGAAGACCGCCCAAGCGCTGCCCGCACGGTACGGCCAAACGCTTGCTGGTCTTCGCGATGGCTCGACGCAGGGCCGCCCGCTCGTCGAACAGACAGCGCAATGACAGTTGGTACTGGTCCTCGCTGGCTCGTGTGATGGCACCCGCCCACCGGGACGAGGACACGTGCGTCAGCGCGCGCTTGCGATCCGCCCGTCGGTTGTTCCGCACCGGAACCATCCCGATCCGTACCCGCTCGGCCAGATCAGCACGGGCGTGCCCGCCCAGATGGTGGCCGACGACGCGCAGGACATCGCCATCAGGGGTGGACAGGCGCAGCCGGTCCCGGATTCGGGCGCCGGCGGGTGCCGACACAGTGAACGGATCCGCCAGCGCGCGCCGTACACCCCTCTGCTTTTGCTTACCCCCACCGCGTGTCACGGGCCGCCCTCTCTCCATCACCCGCACAGCACTCGTTCTCCACTGAGACTGACGTCCCCGCGAAGCGCGGCGTGCCCCGGCAGCCCCCGTTCACCCGTACGAGGTATCCGATGGCCAACCAGAGGCAGAACGAATCAACCGTTGGCCCGTCCGGGGCTGATCGGGTGGTCCGGGACTGCGTCCGCACCACGGAGAGTGGCACGATGCACGCAGGCGGTGCCCCCAGCACCGGTCGAGGGGACGGACACGTTCACATGAATATCTCTGGTACCTCCGTACCTGTACCCGCTTCAGACGTCGCGGGGGCCCTGCGGCCGCCCGTGCAGCGCACCGGCGACCCCCAGGCGCCGGCGACGCAGGCCGCCGCGCTCGGACTGCCGGAGCTGCGCACGCTGCGCCGCGACGCGCAGCGCGACGAGGCCGACCTGAGTTACGTACGCCGGCTGCTCCAGGGCCGCATCGACATCCTGCGCGCCGAACTCGCGCGGCGTACGGACCCCGAGACGCCGGTGGTCGACCGGCTTTCCGAGATCCTCGCCGACGCCCCCTCCAGCCGCAGCGCCTCCGCCCGGCACCTCACCCTCGGCACCCCGCAGGGCGAGGAGTCTCGCCTGCTGGCCGCCGAGATGCTGTCCGACGTGGAGCTGTCGGACCTCGTGGCGCGCACGGACGAGGAGCTGTACGAGGCGATGGGCCGCCTCGTGCGGTACGAGCAGCAGGTCTCCCGGCGCCGCCGGCAACTCCAGCGCACGGTGGACGACTCCAGCGCGGAGATCACCCGGCGCTACCGCGAGGGCGAGGCTCAGGTGGACGACCTGCTGGCCTGAGGCCCACGGCCGCGGCCGGCAAAAATCAGGCGACGGGGCCGGGCGGCGCGATTAGCGTGGCCGGTCATGACCGCTGAAGTCCGGCCGATCGCCGCATCCGAGCTCGCCGACTGGCTGAACGCCCTGAACGCGGGGTTCCTGACCCCGGCCCGGGTGACGGAGTCGGACGTCGTACAACGGGCCAAGTACACCGACCTCGCCCGCCTCCAGGGCGGGTTCGACACCGAAACCGGCCGCTGCGTCGCGTCCTTCCGTTCCTTCGCCCAGCAACTGACCGTGCCGGGCGGGGCGGTGGTTGCGGCCAGCGCCGTCTCCAACGTCACCGTGACGGCCACGCACCGCCGCCAAGGCCTGCTCACCCGGATGATGGCCGCCGAACTGGCCGCCGCGAAGGCGCGCGGCGAGGTCCTGAGCACGCTGATCGCCGCCGAGTACCCGATCTACGGACGGTACGGGTACGGGCCCGCGGCCTCCGCCGCGGAATGGGAGATCGACGTACCGCGCGGCGGACTCGACCGGCGCTGGTCCGCGCCCGCCGGCGGCGCCCGGATCGACCTCGTGGACGCGGCCGAGGTGCGGCGGGTGGGCCCGGAACTGCACGAGCGGCTGCGGGCGGTCACCCACGGCTTCATCGACCGCGACGAGCGCTGGTGGAACCTGACGACCGGGCTGGAGGAGCTGTCGCACCGCCCGTACAAGGAGAAGTTCCACGCCGTGTACCGGACTGCGGCGGGCGAGGTGGAGGGCCTGGCCGCCTACACCGTGGACGACCGGTGGACCGACGCGAAGACCCCGCAGAACACCCTCCAGGTCAGGGGGCTGCTGGCGCTGTCCCCGGCCGCGGAGCGGGCCCTGTGGCACTTCCTGTGCTCCATCGACTGGGTGCAGACGGTCCGTACCGGCTACCGCGCCCCTGACGACCTCGTCGCACAGCTGCTGCCCGACCCGCGCGCCGCGAGGGTCGTGACGGCCTCGGACTTCCTGTGGGTGCGGCTGCTGGACGTCGTCCGCGCGCTGGGCGCCAGGACGTACGCCTGCCCCGGGGTCCTCGTCCTGGAGGTGACGGACCCCGCCGGGCCGGCCGGCGGCCGCTACCGGCTGGATGCCGCGACGGGGGAGTGCGAGGTCACCGGGGACCCCGCCGACCTGCGCCTGGACGTGGGCGCGCTCGGTTCCCTCTACCTCGGCGACGAGTCGGCGCTGCGGCTGGCCGCGCTCGGCCGGATCGACGAGGAGCGGCCGGGGGCGGTCGCGCTCGCGGACACGGTCTTCCGCACGGCCCGCAGGCCGTGGTGCCCGGACATCTTCTGATCCGCCGATCCCGTCACACGGGCGGGCCGCCGACCGTCAGGTCTACGTGGTGCCTGCACGGACGGCACCGGCGGCACGGACGAGGGAGCACGGGATGAACGGCACGGCGGAGACCCGGTCTGCGGACATCGCGTACCTGGCGGCGCGCTTCGAGGAGAAGCGCGGGCACCTGCGGGCGGTGGCCTACCGGATGCTCGGCTCGCTCAGCGAGGCGGAGGACGCCGTGCAGGAGGCCTGGTTCAGGCTCGACCGCTCGGACACCGGCGAGGTGGAGAACCTGGGCGGCTGGCTGACCACCGTCGTCGCCCGGGTCTGCCTCGACCAGCTGCGCACCCGCAAGGCGCGTCGCGAGGAGTCCCTGGACGGCATGGTGTTCAGCGGTCCGGAGCCGCTGCTGAGCGGCCCGGAGGGGCTCGACCCGGAGCAGGAGGTGCTGCTCGCGGACTCGGTGGGGCTCGCGCTGCTCGTCGTACTGGAACAGCTGGCGCCGGCGGAGCGGCTGGCCTTCGTGCTGCACGACATGTTCGGGGTGCCGTTCGACGAGATCGCGCCGATCGTGGAGCGTACGCCCGCGGCGGCGCGGCAGTTGGCGAGCCGGGCGCGGCGCCGGGTGCAGGGCGGCGCGCCGGCGCCGGACCGCGACCTGCGGCGCCAGCGCGAGGTGGTCGGGGCCTTCATGGCGGCCTCGCGCGGCGGGGACTTCGAGGGCCTGATCGCGGTGCTGGACCCGGACGTGGTGCTGCGGGTGGACCTGGAGGAGACGGCGCTGGGTGCGTGGGCGGTGGCCCGGCAGGCGCTCACCTTCGCCCGGATGGCGCCGTACGCGCGGGCCGCGCTGGTCAACGGGGCGCCGGGCATCGTCACGATCCCGCCGGGCGGCAAGGCGGTTGCGGTGATGGGCTTCACGGTGAGCGGCGGCCGTATCGTCGCGATCGACATCCTGGCGGATCCGGCGAGGCTGGACCGTATCGATGTGACGGTCTTGGAGAACTGAGACCGAGAACTGAGGACTGAGGTATTTGAAGTCACTTGTGGAACACCTCCGCGCGGCCGGCTGCGTCTTCGCGGAGGAGGAGGCGGACCTGCTGCAGGGCGCCGCCAGGGACGAGCGGCACCTGGCGGAGCTGCTGGCCCGCCGGGTGCAGGGCGAACCGCTGGAACACGTGGTGGGCTGGGCCGAGTTCATGGGGCTGCGCGTGGAGGTCGGCGCGGGGGCCTTCGTGCCGCGCCGGCGCACCGAGTTCCTGGTGCAGGAGGCGGTGGCGCTGGTACGGCCCGGCGCGGTGGTGCTGGACCTGTGCTGCGGGGTCGGCGCGCTGGGCGCGCTGGTGGCGGCCTCGGTGTCGGGCGCCGGGGGCGTGGAGCTGCACGCGGCGGACGTCGACCCCGGGGCGCTGGTCTACGCACGGCGCAATGTGGCGCCGTACGGGGGCGTGGTGTGGGAGGGCGACCTGTACGACCCGCTCCCCGAGGCCCTGCGGAGCCGGGTCGACCTACTGGTGGTCAACGCCCCGTACGTGCCGACGTCCGAGATCGCCCTGCTGCCGCCGGAGGCGCGCGACCACGAGCCGCTGATCTCCCTCGACGGCGGCGCGGACGGCCTCGACCTGCACCGGCGCATCGCTGCGGGCGCCCTCGCGTGGCTCGCCCCGGGCGGCCACCTGCTGATCGAGACGAGCTCCCGCCAGTCCCCGGTGACGGCCTCGGCCCTGTCGGCGGCGGGCCTGTGGGTCCAGGAGGTCACCTCGGACGAGTACGACGCGACGGTGATCATCGGCCGCGCGCCCACGGAGTGAAGGAAGGGCGCGGTGCGTGCGCCCCCCTCACGCCCCCTTGAGGCGGTCACGCCCCCCTCGGGCTGCCGTGCGCCCTTGCCGGGCTTTCGGACACTCCTTACGGTTACGCAGCGTACGCACGTTCACGGAACGTAACCGCAAGGGGCGCGATGAACAAGACCGTTTGGTGACGACCCGAATCGCACCTGCCCGTGCGTGATGTTGCAAGCAACTGCTTGCAATAGTTAGCAGTATCGGGCAGGATCGGAGCATGGCATCGCTCAACGTCGGAAATCTCGGCGAGTACCTGCGCGAGCAGCGCAGGCAGGCTCAACTTTCGCTGCGGCAACTGGCCGACGCGGCGGGAGTGTCGAATCCGTACCTGAGTCAGATCGAGCGCGGCCTGCGCAAGCCGAGCGCGGACATCCTGCAGCAGCTGGCCAAGGCGCTGCGGATCTCCGCGGAGACGCTGTACGTGCAGGCCGGGATCCTGGACGAGCGGGATCGGGACGAGGTGGAGACGCGGGCCGCGATCCTCGCCGACCCGTCCGTCAACGAGCGGCAGAAGCAGGTGCTGCTCCAGATCTACGAATCCTTCCGCAAGGAGAACGCGCTCGAGGCCGGCCCGGTCGACCCGGCCGATCCGGCCGGCGTCGGCGACGCGATGCCCCCTACGGCCACGAACTGAACTGTGATCCGGGAGGACCAAGCACATGGCCATCGCCGATGACCTGAAGAAGACCCTCACCGACCCGACCCCGCTCTACTTCGCCGCCGGCACCGCCGACCTCGCGGTGCAGCAGGCCAAGAAGGTGCCCGGGCTCATCGAGCAGCTGCGCGCCGAGGCCCCGGCGCGCATCGATGCCGTACGCAACACCGACTCGAAGGCCGTGCAGGAGAAGGCCAAGGAGGCGCAGGAGGCGGTCACCGCCAAGGTCGCCGAGGTGCTCGGCGCGATCGACCCGAAGAAGCTCGGGGAGACCGCCCAGGACCTGGCCCTGCGCGGGGTCGGCGTGGCCGCCGAGTACGCCGTGAAGGCCAAGGAGGCCTACGACAAGGTCGCCGAGCACGGTGAGCAGGCCGTGCGGGCCTGGCGAGGCGAGGTCTCCGAGGAGATCGTCGACATCGCCGTCGCCGTCGAGCCGGAGCCCGCGGCCCAGGCCGGGCCGTCCACGGGGGAGCCGGCCGCCGAGGCCGCCGCCGAGGAGAAGCCCTCGGCGAAGAGGGCCGCCACGCGCAAGCCCGCGGCCAAGAAGACCGTTGCCGCGTCGGCCGACGAGAGCTGACCGGCACGACGACCGTGGACCGGGCACCCGAGGGGTGCCCGGTCCGTTGTGGTTTGTGAGCGCTGCTCTGCCGGTAGCGTGGAGACAGATGGCACCAGGCGCGAGAAGGCGGTCAGGCGATGTTGATGAACGGGTTCGATAACGGGGTGCTTCCGTTGCTCGGGTTCGCCATGCTGGCGCTCGCCGTCGTGGCCTTCGTGCTCGCCCTGCTGGCGCGCGAGGACGCGTACCGGGCCGCCGAGAAGCAGACCAAGACCTTCTGGCTGGTCATCCTCGGCATCACCGTCCTCGTGGACTTCTTCCTCGGAATGCTCTTCCTGGAGATCGCCGGCCTGGTCGCCACCATCGTGTTCTTCGTCGACGTGCGCCCCGCCCTCAAGCAGGTCTCCGGCGGCGGCCGCCGCAAGGGCGGCGGCAGCAGCAGCGACGGACCGTACGGGCCCTACAACGGCGGGCGGTAGTTTCCCGCCGCTGCTCCCCGCCGCTGCTCCCCGCCGCTGCTCCCCGCCGCTGCTCAGCCCCCGGCGCGGGAGAGCAGCACCACGGCGACGTCGTCCGTGAGCTCGCCGCCGTTGAGGCGGCGGGCCTCGCTGACCGAGGCCTCCAGGAGGCCCTCGCCGCTCAGACCGGCGTCCAGGTGGCGGTTGATCATCTCGACCATGCCGTCCTGGCCGAGCCGCTCCCGGCCCTCGCCGATCCGGCCCTCGATCAGCCCGTCGGTGTAGAGCATCAGGCTCCAGGTGCCGCCCAGCTCCACCTGCCGGCGGGGCCACCGGGCCCGGGGCAGCAGGCCCAGCGCCGGGCCGCTGTTCTCGTACGGGAGCAGTCGCGCGGGGCGGCCCGGCCGGGATATCAGCGGCGCCGGATGGCCCGCCAGGCACAGGCCCGCGCGGCGGCCGTCGGGGGCGATGTCCACCGTGCACAGCGTCGCGAAGATCTCCTCGCAGGGCCGCTCCACCTCCAGTACCTCCTGGAGGGTGGCGAGCAGGTCGTCACCGCACAGCCCGGCCAGGGTCAGGGCGCGCCAGGCGATGCGCAGCTCCACGCCCAGGGCCGCCTCGTCGGGGCCGTGGCCGCAGACGTCACCGATCATGGCGTGGACCGTGCCGTCGGGGGTGCGGACGGTGTCGTAGAAGTCCCCGCCGAGCAGCGCCCGGCTGCGCCCGGCGTGGTAGCGGGCGGCGAAGCGGAGGTCGGAGCCCTCCAGGAGCGGGTTGGGGAGCAGGCCGCGCTCCAGGCGGGCGTTCTCCTGGGCGCGCAGTTTCGATTCTGCGAGCTTGTACTGGGCGATGTCCGCCCGTTTTCTCTCCACGGCGTAGCGGATGGCGCGGCTGAGCAGGCGTCCGTCGAGCTCGTCGCGGAAGAGGAAGTCCTGGGCGCCGACGCGTACGGCCTCGGCCGCGCGCTCCGCGTCGCCCTCGCAGGTGAGGACGATGACGGCGTGGCGGGGCGCGATGCGGAGCACCTGGCGCAGGGTGTCCAGCTGGTCGGTGTCGTCCGCGGCGCGGGCCGGGCCGGCGCCGGGGCCGCCCGGGAGGGAGAGGTCGAGCAGGACGCAGTGCACGTCGGGCGTGAGCAGGCGCGCGGCCTCGGTGAGGTTGCGGGCCGTGCGGAGCCGGATGCGGTGGCCGTCGGCGTCGAGGATCTCGGGGACGGTGAGGCCGCCGGCGGGATCGTCCTCGATCACCAGCAGGGTGAGGGAGGGCGCGGCCGCGGCTGCCGTCGCGGCCGTGAGCTGTGGCGGGGCGGCGGCCGGCGGAAGGGCCTGACCGCTCTCCGGGGCCGGGATCTCCCTCTGCCGCGGTACGGGTACGGGCATCGTTTCCGGTTCCTTCCCTCCCCCCGAGGGTGCGCTCGTCCGGGCGACCCTAGCGGCCTTGTCCAGGGGAGCGGAATGCCCTTCCTGGCCAGGGCCGCCGTCATATGCCGTTATCGCCCGGGAAAACCCGCTCCACCGAATGACCAACGTCACGGCGGCGCCGCGATCCGTCCCGTCTGACGAGACGTCCCGGGCGCCGTCCTGGTTGCGTCGGGCTCGCCCCTGACCGCCCGGGGCTCACACCTGACCGCCGGGGCGGGCAGACGCGCCCCGGCGGTCAGGCCGCCGCGTGCGAGCTCCTACGGGAGGGATTACGGTACCCAGGAGGGGCTCCTACGCGTCCGGGCGGACGACCGCCTTGATCGGCATGGAGCCCGCGCCCGCCAGGGTGACATTGCGTCCCGGACGGGGCGCGTGGATGATCGCGCCGTCGCCGACGTACATCGCGACGTGGCTCGCGTCGTCGAAGTAGATGATCAGGTCACCCGGGCGCATGTCCTTGACCGCGACCTTCGGGAGCAGCCGCAGTTGCTCCTGCGAGGTCCGCGGGATCGACTTGCCCGCCGCGAGCCAGGCCTGCGAGGTCAGCCCCGAGCAGTCGAAGGTGTCGGGCCCCTGCGCGCCCCAGACGTACCGCTTGCCGATCTGCGCGGCCGCGAACTGGACGGCCCGCTTGCCGGCCTCGGTGGCCGAGCCGTGGACGTCCTTCAGCACGCCCGTCGACAGCCAGGCCGTCTGGGCCCGGTACTGGGCCTCCTGCTCCAGCTGCAGCAGCCGGGCCTTCTCCTCGGCCTCCAGCTTGTTCTCCAGCTCCTCCGCGGTCTTGATCTTCTGCTCGATCTCCTTCTTCGCGGACTCCTGCTTGACCCGGTTCGCCTCCAGCGCCGCCCACTGCGCGCTCGCGTCCTTCGCGTACTGCTGCAAGTCGCTCTGGGTCCGGTTCAGTTCGGAGAGGAGGTCGGAGGTGGCCTTCTCGCCCTGGCGCAGCCGGTCCGCCCCGTCGAGGAACTGGGTCGGGCTGTTGCTCAACGCCAGCTTCGCGCCCGGCGGCAGACCGCCCGAGCGGTACTGGGCGCGGGCCGCCGCGCCCGCGCGGTTCTTCAGCGCGGAGATCCGCTCCTGGCCGGCCACGACCTGGTTGGCGATCTCGACGATCTTGGCGGACTGGGTCTTCGTCTCGCTCTCGGCGAGGTTGTAGGCGTCCGTGGCGGTGCCCGCCTGGCGGTAGAGGTCCTCTATTTCCTTGCGGACCTGCTCCAGGGACTTCGCGCCCGGACCGGGCGTCGGCGCGGCGAAGGCCGTCCCGACCGCGAGGCCGGGTGCGGTCAGTATCGCCAGCGCGCACAGCAATGTGAGAGCGGTCGCACCCCGCCGTCGCTTCACGGTCCCCATGGTTCCCCCAGACGCCCCGATACCGGGCGACATCACTCGACATCAGATCTGACTATTGGTCAGTAACTTGTCACTGCCTTCGGGATGGTGCCACGAGTCGGTGAATTCCGACACCCTTGTGGGCGTCCATCCGATCTTGTCCCCCCATGCCCAACCCCTGCCCGACCGCTCAACGGGCCGCCCGCATCCCCGGTTCCCCGACACGCCGTCTTCACCCCACCGGACGCAACGCCTCCCAGCGCACCGTCAGTTCCCCCTGCCGCCACCGCCCCGGCCCGTCCGCCAGCGGCCAGTCCCCGGACAGGTCCCGAGCCGTCCGGATCCAGCGCTGCCGCGCCCCGTACGAGGCGTACGGCGCGGCCGCCGCCCACGCCCGGTCGAAGTCCCGCAGGAACGCGTGCACCGGCTCACCCGGCACGTTCCGGTGGATCAGCGCCTTCGGCAGCCGCTCCGCCAGGTCCGAGGGCCGTTCCAGCGACCCCAGCCGCGTCGCGAAGGTGACCGTGCGCGGCCCCTCCGGACCCAGCGCCACCCACACGTGCCGCCGCCCGATCTCGTCGCAGGTCCCCTCGACCAGCAGCCCGCCCGGGGCGAGGCGCGCGCACAGCCGCGCCCACACCGCCGCCACCTGCTCCTCGTCGTACTGGCGCAGTACGTTCGCCGCGCGGATCAGCGCCGGCCGCTCCCCGCCCTCCAGCGGCACCTCGAAGCCGCCGTGCCGGAAGGTCAGCCCGTCCCGCTCGTACGGCCGGGCGCCCGCGACCCGCGCCGGCTCGATCTCGATGCCGACGACCCGTACCCGCGGAGCCGCCTCCCGCAACCGCGCCAGCAGCTCGACCGCCGTCCACGGAGCGGCCCCGTAGCCAAGGTCCACCGCGACCGGAGCGTCCGCACGGCGCAGCGCCGCCCCGTGCGTGGCCGCGATCCAGCGGTCCATGCGGCGCAGGCGGTTCGGGTTCGTCGTCCCACGCGTCACCGTGCCCACAGGGCGGCCGGGGGGAGGGGTACTGCGGGAGGCCATGAGCCGAGAGTAAGCGGAGCCCTCCCGCCCGATAAAAAACCGGCAAACCCAGCAGGAAATCGCGCGGTCCCGGAATGCGGGGCACGGCCATCCGGGTTGCACTCCTAGAAGAGCGCCGGCCGCGCTCCCACAGCCGTGCCCAGCCGTGCCCGCCAGCCGTCGGCCGAGCGAGAGGAACTGCTCCCTTGAGCCAGTACGTGTCCCGCCTCGGCGGCAGCCTCAGCGGCCGCATCTCCGCCGCCCGCGCGACCCGCCACGACCCCCCGCGACTGCGCCTGCCGGCCGTCGGCAGCCACCGCAAGCCGCGCCGCGTCGCCATGCTCAGCGTGCACACCTCGCCGCTGCACCAGCCCGGCACCGGCGACGCCGGCGGTATGAACGTGTACATCGTCGAGCTCGCCAGGCGCCTCGCCGCCATCAACATCGAGGTCGAGATCTTCACCCGCGCCACCACCGGCGGCCTGCCGCCCGTGGTCGAGCTGGCCCCCGGCGTCCTCGTACGCCACGTGGACGCGGGCCCGTACGAAGGCCTCGCCAAGGAGGAGCTCCCGGCCCAGCTGTGCGCCTTCACCCACGGCGTGATGCAGGCCTGGGCCGGCCACCGCCCCGGCTACTACGACCTCGTCCACTCCCACTACTGGCTCTCCGGCCACGTCGGCTGGCTCGCCGCCGAGCGCTGGGGCGTCCCCCTCGTCCACGCCATGCACACCATGGCCAAGGTCAAGAACGCGGCGCTGGCCGAGGGCGACACGCCCGAGCCCGCCGCCCGCGTCATCGGCGAGACCCAGATCGTCGCCGCCGCGGACCGGCTGATCGCCAACACCGCCGAGGAAGCCGACGAGCTCGTACGGCACTACGAGGCCGACCCCGGCAAGGTGGCCGTCGTCCACCCCGGCGTGAACCTCGACCGCTTCACCGTCGCCGACGGCCGCTCCGCCGCCCGCGCCCGCCTGGGCCTGCCGCAGGACGCCGTCATCCCGCTCTTCGCCGGGCGGATCCAGCCGCTCAAGGCCCCCGACATCCTGCTGCGCGCCGTCGCCGAGCTCGTGGACCGCGATCCGTCGCTGCGCACGCGGCTGTTCGTACCGGTGGTGGGCGGGCCGAGCGGCAGCGGTCTCGCCAAGCCGGAAGAGCTGCAGAAACTGGCCGCCAAGCTCGGCATCGCCGACCTGGTGCACTTCCACCCGCCGGTGCGCCAGGACCAGCTCGCCGACTGGTTCCGGGCGGCGTCCGTGCTGGTCATGCCCTCGTACAACGAATCGTTCGGGCTGGTCGCGATAGAGGCCCAGGCCACCGGCACCCCGGTCCTCGCGGCCGCCGTCGGCGGGCTGCCCGTCGCCGTCAACGACGGCGTGACGGGGATCCTCGTACCCGGCCACGACCCGGTCGACTACGCCCGGGAGCTGCGCCGCTTCGTCGACGACCCGCACCTCGCGGACCGGATGGGCGCCGAGGCCGCCCGGCACGCGCAGTTCTTCGGCTGGGACACCGCCGCGAGCGGCACCGCGGATGTGTACACGGCAGCGATGCATGATCATCGCCGTCGCGTACGCTCCCACCATGGCTGACACCGCCGAGATCGTCGAGAGCACGCTGACCGATGCCGGGCTGAGCTGGGAGAGCCCCGGGCCGGGCTCGTACGTCGTCCAGCTCCCCGGCACCCGCAAGCTGAGCACCACCTGCTCGCTGCGGGTCGGCAAGCACTCGCTGTCGGTCAACGCCTTCGTGATCCGCCACCCCGACGAGAACGAGGCCGGCGTCCACCGCTGGCTGCTGGAGCGCAACCTCAAGCTGTACGGGATGGCCTACGCGGTGGACCGCCTCGGCGACGTCTACCTGACGGCCCGGCTCCCGCTGTCCGTGGTCACCCCGCAGGACCTGGACCAGCTGCTGGGCACGGTCCTGGAGGCGGCGGACGGGGCCTTCAACACCCTGCTGGAGCTGGGCTTCGCGGGCGCCATCCGCCGCGAGTACGAGTGGCGCGTCTCGCGCGGCGAGCCGACCTTCAACCTCGACGCGTTCAAGCACCTCACGCAGCCGTCGGCCTGACCTCGGGGACAGGACCCGGCACAGGACCCGGAATCAGAACCGGAGCCTCCACGGGCGGCAGGCTGCGCATCAGCAGCCAGTACCCGAGCCCGGCCACGGTCCCCAGGACGGCCGTCGCCCCCCACAGCCACCCCGCCCCGAAGCGGTCGATCACCCCGCCCGCCAGCAGCGGCGCGATCAGCGAGGCCACCGCCCAGGACATCGTGTACATCCCCTGGTAGCGGCCGCGCCCGTGCAGCGGGGAGAGCCGCGCGACCAGGCCCATCTGGGTCGGCGAGTTGATGATCTCGGCCAGCGTCCACACGCAGACGGTCAGCGCGAGCGCCCCGAGCGAGCCGCTGAAGGCCGTGAGCCCGAACCCGTACCCGGCCAGGAGAGCGGAGATCACCAGCAGCTTCTGCGGGTCGCGGTGCTCGATGAACCGCGTGACCGGGATCTGCAGTACGACGATCATCACGCCGTTGATGGCGGACACCAGGCCGAAGTCCCCGGTGGAGAAGCCCGCCTCGCCCATCGCCAGCGGCAGCCCGAACGACCCCTGCGTGAAGACCAGCGAGATCAGGAACGACAGCCCGACCACGCCCATGTAACGGCCGTCGCGCAGCACCGTGCCGAGCCGGACCTCCGCCTCGGCCGCCGCCGTGGCCGCGTCGCTCTTCTCGGGCCGTGACTCGGGCAGCTTCAGGTAGACCAGGACCGCGCAGAGGAGCGTCAGCGCCGCCTCACCGAGGAAGCCCGCCAGGTAGCTGTACTCGGCCACGAAGCCGGCGACGGCCGCGGAGATCGCGAAGCCGAGGTTGATGGCCCAGTAGTTCAGCGCGAACGCCCGTACCCGGTCCTCGGGGCGGACGATGTCGGCCATCATCGCCTGCACGGCGGGCCGCGAAGCGTTCGAGGTCATGCCGACCAGCATCGCCACCGCCGCGATGGCCGCCGGCTGCTGCATGAACCCGAGCAGGGCCACCGAGAAGGCCGTCGAGACCTGCGCCGCCATCATCGTGGGCCGACGCCCCAGCCGGTCCGTCATCACGCCCGCGACGAGCGAGGAGATCACACCGCCGAGCCCGTGCAGGGCCACCACAAGTCCCGCGAACGAGGCCGAATAGCCCCGCTCCAAGGTCAGGTACAACGTCATGAATGTGGCGACGAAAGCCCCGAGCCGATTGACCAGCGTGCTCGCCCACAGCCACCAGAACGCGCGCGGCAGACCCGACACGCTCTCCTTCGCGGCCCGTCTCAACGAGTCAACGGACATAAGGAAATCCCCCCGACGATGTAAGTGTCCCTCCAGCTCTCGGGACCCTACATATGACCACCCGTCGGAGCCACTGGATTGACGTGCGCCGTCAATCGGCCGCCGTGCACGCCGCGCGCGAGCGCCCCGGGCCGTCCATTAGGCTCGTACGCATGGCCGACGCACCGTACAAGCTGATCCTCCTCCGTCACGGCGAGAGCGAGTGGAACGCGAAGAACCTGTTCACCGGCTGGGTGGACGTCAATCTCAACGAGAAGGGCGAGAAGGAGGCGGTCCGCGGCGGTGAGCTGCTCAAGGACGCCGGCCTGCTCCCCGACGTCGTGCACACCTCGCTCCAGAAGCGCGCGATCCGCACCGCGCAGATGGCGCTCGAGGCAGCCGACCGCCACTGGATCCCGGTCCACCGCTCCTGGCGCCTGAACGAGCGCCACTACGGCGCCCTCCAGGGCAAGGACAAGGCCCAGACCCTCGCCGAGTTCGGCGAGGAGCAGTTCATGCTGTGGCGCCGCTCGTACGACACCCCGCCGCCGGCCCTCGAGGACGGCACCGAGTTCTCGCAGTCCGCAGACCCGCGCTACGCGACGATCCCGCCGGAGCTGCGCCCCCGCACCGAGTGCCTCAAGGACGTCGTCGTCCGCATGCTGCCGTACTGGTACGACGGCATCGTCCCGGACCTGCTGGCCGGCCGCACCGTCATGGTCGCCGCGCACGGCAACAGCCTCCGCGCCCTGGTCAAGCACCTGGACGGCATCTCCGACGCCGACATCGCGGGCCTGAACATCCCGACCGGCATCCCGCTCGCCTACGAGCTCGACGCCGACTTCACCCCCCTCAAGCCGGGCGGCACCTACCTCGACCCGGACGCCGCCGCGGCCGCGATCGAGGCGGTCAAGAACCAGGGCAAGAAGAAGTAGTTCCTGCGCGGGCATCATGCGAAGGGCCCCGGCCGAGGGATCGGGCGGGGCCCTTCGTGTACGTCGAGCCGGGTGCGGGCGGGGTCAGCCGCCGCACTGGCAGGGGGCGCCGGACTGGCAGCCGCAGCCGCAGCCCGAGCCGCAGCCGCAGGCGGCGAGCAGCGGCAGGCGCAGCGCCTCCGGCGGCTGCACTTCGTGCTCCGGGGTGATGGGGACGGGGGAATCGGGCATGGTTCCTCCTCGCAGGCGGCGTACGGGACTTCGCACGACGGACCGCCCTCGCCTCATTCATGCCCAGCCGCACCGGCGCGTCAACGGCGCATTGGGGCAGAGCCGCCGACGCGCCCCGCCGGACCCGGGGCGGACCCCGTCAGACGCCCTCGACCTGCGTCGGCGCCTGCAGCTCGTCGGCGTGCTCACCCGTCACCAGGTAGACCACGCGCTTGGCCACCGACACCGCGTGGTCCGCGAAGCGCTCGTAGTAGCGGCCCAGCAGGGTCACGTCGACGGCCGTCTCGATGCCGTGCTTCCAGCGGTCGTCCATCAGGTGCTGGAACAGCGTGCGGTGCAGCTGGTCCATCTCGTCGTCGTCCTGCTCCAGCTGGAGCGCCAGGTCGACGTCCTTCGTGATGATGACCTCGGCGGCCTTCGCCATCAGGCGCTGCGCCAGCTGACCCATCTCCAGGATCGTGGCGTGCAGGTCGCGCGGCACCGCCGTGTCCGGGAAGCGCAGCCGCGCCAGCTTCGCCACGTGCTGCGCCAGGTCGCCGGAGCGCTCCAGGTCGGCGCTCATCCGCAGCGAGGTGACGACGATGCGCAGGTCGGTGGCGACCGGCTGCTGGCGGGCCAGCAGGGCGATGGCCCGCGCCTCCAGGTCGTGCTGGAGGTCGTCGACCTTCTGGTCGGCGGCGATGACGCTCTCGGCGAGCTTCAGGTCGGCGTCGAGCATGGACGTCGTGGCCCGCCCGATCGCGGAACCGACCAGCCGGGCCATCTCGACCAGGCCCTCACCGATCGAGTCCAGTTCCTCGTGGTACGCGTCACGCATGTCTGGTGTCCCTCTCTTGACCTACTGCTCTGCTGCTCTGCTGCTCTACTGCCCGGGGCCGGCGGCCGGGGTGGCCTGTTGCCCCACGTTGACACGGTGGGCCGCGAACGCGTCCGACTTCGGCATCCCAAGTGAATCAACCCCGTCCCCAGGGTGAACTCTGGGCGACGACTGTTCGAGGTGCCACCCGAACGGCTGTGGAAGTGTCGTTGCGCCTGCTTAACCTGGATGCATGGACGTGAACGCGGCGGTCGCCGCAGCTGCAGCGATTGCCGGTCTTTGCACCGGTGTCATCGCCATGCTGGCGTTCCGCTGGAGCGAGCGCGACCAGGCCCGCCCCACCCGGAGCTCCATGCGCCCCGACATCAACGCGGTGCTCCCACCCGGCGTGGACACCGTCCTTTCCGTACTGCGCTCCTCCGCCGTCGTCCTCGACGAGGGCGACGCCGTGGTCAAGGCCAGCTCGGCGGCATATGCCCTCGGCCTGGTCCGCGGCGGCAAGCTGGCCGTGGAGCCCATGCTCCACATGGCCCGCGACACCCGCCGCGACGGGGAGATACGCCAGGTCGAGCTCGACCTGCCCCGGCGCGGCACCGGCCGCGGGGAGGCCCTCGCCGTCTCGGCGCGCGTCGCCCCGCTCGGCTCCCGCCTCGTGCTCCTCCTGGTCGAGGACCTCACCGAGGCCCGCCGCATCGAAGCCGTACGCCGCGACTTCGTCGCGAACGTGTCCCACGAGCTGAAGACCCCGGTCGGCGCGATCTCCCTGCTGTCCGAGGCCGTCATGGACGCCGCGGACGACCCCGAGGCGGTCAGCCGCTTCGCCGGCCGCATGCAGATCGAGGCCACCCGCCTGATCAACCTCGTACAAGAGCTCATCGACCTCTCCCGGGTGCAGAACGACGACCCGCTCGAGGACGCGGAGCCCGTCCGCGTGGACACCCTCGTCGCGGAAGCCATCGACCGCTGCCGCCACACGGCGTCCTCGAAGCAGATCACCATGGCCGCCGGCGGCACCGCCGACCTGCGCGTCTGGGGCCACCGCGGACAGCTCGCCGCGGCCCTGGGCAACCTCGTCGAGAACGCCGTCAACTACAGCCCCGCCCGCACCCGCGTCGGCATAGCCGCACGCAGGATCGCGGCACCTGGGGGAGACTTGATCGAGGTCGCCGTGACCGACCAGGGCATCGGCATCCCGGAAAAGGACCGCGAGCGCATCTTCGAGCGCTTCTACCGCGTGGACCCGGCCCGCTCCCGTGCGACGGGAGGAACCGGCCTGGGCCTTGCGATCGTGAAGCACGTAGCGGCTTCGCACGGCGGGGAGGTGTCGGTCTGGAGCTCGGAGGGTCAGGGCTCCACGTTCACCCTGCGACTCCCCGAAGCGGCCGCGCCGACCCCGGCGACGGCTCCCACACCCAGCAGCCCCCCGCTTGAACAAGAAACCGCACCAGCCATTCCTGCCCCGGAGGTCCTTCCGTGACCCGAGTGCTCGTCGTCGAGGATGAGGAATCCTTCAGCGACGCCCTGTCCTACATGCTCCGCAAGGAGGGCTTCGAGGTCGCCATCGCCGCGACCGGGCCCGACGGGCTGGACGAGTTCGAGCGCAACGGCGCCGACCTCGTCCTCCTCGACCTGATGCTCCCCGGCCTGCCCGGCACGGAGGTCTGCCGGCAGCTGCGCGGCCGCTCCAACGTCCCCGTGATCATGGTGACCGCCAAGGACAGCGAGATCGACAAGGTCGTCGGGCTGGAGATAGGAGCCGACGACTACGTCACGAAGCCCTTCTCCTCGCGGGAACTGGTCGCCCGCATCCGCGCGGTCCTGCGCCGCCGCGGCGAGCCGGAGGAGGTCACCCCCGCGGCCCTGGAGGCGGGACCCGTACGGATGGACGTCGACCGCCACGTGGTCACCGTCGCCGGAGCCAAGGTGGACCTCCCGCTCAAGGAGTTCGACCTGCTGGAGATGCTGCTGCGCAACGCGGGCCGCGTGCTGACCCGCATGCAGCTGATCGACCGCGTCTGGGGCGCCGACTACGTCGGTGACACCAAGACCCTCGACGTCCACGTCAAGCGCCTGCGCGCCAAGATCGAGCCCGACCCGGGCGCGCCGCGCTACCTGGTCACGGTCCGCGGCCTCGGCTACAAGTTCGAGCCGTAGACCGCCCGGGCTTGAGCAGTACGAGGAAGGGCCCCCACCCGCGTCGCGGATGGGGGCCCTTCCTCATGCGTTTGTCACGCCGATCCGTGCACGGGCCTCAGTGGCCGGTGCCCGCGGAGGCCGACCCGGACGGGGTGCCCGCGGGGGACCCGGAGGGCCCGCCCGAGGCCGCACCGGACGGCGAGCCCGACGGGGCGCCCGAGGGGCTTCCCGACGGGGAGGCGCCCGCACCCGCGGCCGGGGCCGAGGTCGGGCCGAAGCCCGCGTACTGGCCGGTCGCCGGGACCACGTAGGCCCCCAGCTCCACGTCACCCGCGGAGCTCAGCTGGAAGACGACCTTCTGTACGTTGCCGTCCTCGACGGCCTCGCGGCCGGACTCGATCACGGCGGACGCGTTGCCCGCGCCGCCCAGCACCACGGAACCGCCGGCCGGCACGATGACCTTGCCCGCCCCGGCGGCGGGCTTCAGCACGACCTTGCCCTTGCCACCCGAGAGGGTGATCGCGTCGAGCGTCTGCTCCTCGGTGCCGGTGTTGAAGAGCGTCGCCGAGACGGCGGCCGGGCCCTTCGCGTCCAGCTTGGCCTGGGTGATCACGAGCGCGTTCTGGACCTTGATGTCGCCCTTGGTGGCGGCGGCGTTGTCCGGCTTGATCTGGAGGGTCTGAGCGTCCTTGCCCGCACCGCATGCGGCCAACGAGGCGATCGAGAACACGACGGCGGTGGCGGCGAGGGCACCGCGTCGAAGGCTGCGGCTCACGGCGGCGGCAACTCCTTGGACGTACGGAACGGAAGGATGGACTCCCCCAGCTTCCGCTGGGAGTGCCCCCTGGAACGGCCGAGGTAAAGCCGTCCTAAGGGTGTGTCAGCGCGCTTAGGTTACCGAGCCGCCGCCCCGCCCCCGCACCCGACCCTCCGCAGCGCACGAGCGGCCCTGCCGCGGCTACCCGATCTTGCATTCCGCGCGCCGTTCATGTGCCGCTCGCATATCGTGCGCGGCTCGCCGGTGATCAATTTCGGGATTCCTTCGAACGCCGCCCCTTGATCAATTCAGGATTGGGCCGGAACCCGCTCCGTACGGGTGGCCGCCAGTCGAACGGAGTAGTTCGGTTTCCCGGCTTTGAAACCGGCAAAACGGGACGTACGTCACGCTGACGCGCCCGCCCGCCCGGTGTAGCGTGGCCGTTTCGGCTGGTCCGCGCAGCGCCTCCGACCTGCGAATACCCCCTTCCGGAAGCCCTTCGCAGCACGATCGTGTCGCTGTTGTCAAGCCCCGAGATGTGCCCTGACCTGCGAAAACGCCATTCATAACAGTCAGTTCTCGTGTTACCCTGGATAGCCACGGAAGGGGTACCTGTCACATGACGTTCAAGGTTGGCGACACCGTGGTCTATCCCCATCACGGGGCCGCGCTGATCGAGGCCATCGAAACTCGCCAGATCAAAGGCGTGGACAAGACCTACTTGGTGCTCAAGGTCGCCCAGGGCGACCTGACGGTTCGTGTGCCTGCGGACAATGCGGAGTTCGTCGGCGTTCGCGACGTAGTCGGCCAGGACGGGCTGGACCGGGTCTTCGAGGTGCTTCGTGCACCGTATGCAGAAGAGCCGACGAACTGGTCCCGGCGCTACAAGGCAAATCTGGAGAAGCTCGCTTCTGGCGATGTCATCAAGGTCGCCGAAGTTGTGCGTGACCTGTGGCGTCGTGAGCGTGAGCGCGGGCTTTCCGCGGGTGAGAAGCGCATGCTCGCGAAGGCGCGCCAGATCCTGGTGAGCGAGCTCGCGCTCGCCGAGAACACCAACGAGGACAAGGCCGAGGCCCTCCTCGACGAGGTGCTCGCGTCCTGACGCGAGAGCCGTCGATCGCACGGTGTTCATACAGTTGTGCCGCGGTGCCCGATGACAAGCCCTCTCCTCCACGAGAGGGCTGTTGCCGGGCGCTGCGGCATGTCTGTACCCATACCCGGTCTCACGCCGCGGTCCCCTACCCCGATCCCGCATCACACTGGCGTGCCGGGTCCGGGCAGCCGGCTCGACCGGTCGTCACGGAAGGGGCGAGGGCGTCGCACCCGGCACCCTTGAGGCCATACCCATGTCGGCCGAAGTCACAAACCTGGCTCGGAGCTACTGATGTCTGACGAATCGCGCCCCCACCGCACCGCCGCGGTGATCCCGGCCGCCGGCCGCGGGGTACGCCTCGGCCCGGGCGCCCCCAAGGCCCTGCGGTCCCTGGGCGGCACCCCCATGCTCATCCACGCCGTCCGCGCCATGGCCCGCTCCCGGGCGGTGTCCCTCGTGGTCGTCGTCGCCCCGTCCGACGGGGTCGCCGAGGTACGCCACCTCCTCGACGAGCACGCGCTCCCCGAGAGGACCGAGATCCTGGTCGTCCCCGGCGGTGAGACCCGCCAGGAGTCCGTGCGCGCCGGTCTGGACGCCCTCCCGGCGGACGTCACCTCCGTACTCATCCACGACGCGGCCCGCCCGCTCGTCCCCGTCGACACCGTCGACTCCGTCATCGAGGCCGTACGCGACGGCGCCCCCGCCGTGGTGCCCGGGCTGCCGCTGGCCGACACCGTCAAGGAGGTCGAGCCCGGCCGGCCCGGCGCCCCCGAACCGGTCGTCGCCACGCCCGAGCGCGCCCGGCTGCGCGCCGTCCAGACCCCGCAGGGCTTCGACCTCGCCACCCTCGTGCGCGCGCACGAGAAGATCGCCGTGAACGGCGAGGGCGCCACCGACGACGCCGGCATGGTGGAGCAGCTCGGCATCACCGTCATGGTGGTCCCCGGCCACGAAGAGGCCTTCAAGGTCACCCGCCCGCTCGACCTGGTCCTCGCCGAGGCCGTTCTCGCCCGCAGGAGGGCCACCGATGCCTACTAGCTCCGCAGGTTCCGCAGGTTCGGCCGGCGCCACCGGCGCCACCGGCGTCACCGGTGGCGCCGGGCGGCCCGTGCTGCCGCAGGTCGGCATCGGCACCGACGTGCACGCCTTCGAGGCCGGCCGCGAGCTGTGGTGCGCCGGGCTGCTGTGGGAGGGGGAGGACGGGCTCGCCGGTCACTCCGACGGCGACGTGGCCGCGCACGCCGCCTGTGACGCCCTGTTCTCCGCCGCCGGCGTCGGTGACCTCGGCGCGCATTTCGGCACCTCCCGCCCCGAGTGGTCCGGCGCCGCCGGCGTCACCCTGCTGGCCGAGGCGGCCCGCATCGTCCGCGCCGAGGGCTTCGAGATCGGCAACATCGCCATCCAGGTGATCGGCGTGCGCCCGAAGATCGGCAAGCGGCGCGAGGAAGCGCAGAAGGCGCTCGCCACCGCCGCGGGCGCCCCCGTCTCCGTCTCCGGAACCACCACCGACGGACTCGGCCTCACCGGCCGCGCCGAAGGGCTCGCGGCCATCGCCACCGCCCTGGTGTACCGGCCGGACCCCGCTTGACCGCACCACGGCGACAGCCCGTACGGCACCGCTTCGCAAACAATCGCACCCCGCGCCCCGAAAGGGTCGCGGGGCACTGCCGTAGGCCCACTACCCTGGATGCCGTGACTATTCGCCTGTACGACACCAGCGCCCGGCAGATCCGTGATTTCGTCCCGCTCACGCCGGGCTGTGTCTCGATCTACCTCTGTGGCGCGACCGTGCAGGCCGCCCCTCACATCGGGCACGTCCGCTCGTACCTGAACTTCGACATCCTGCGCCGCTGGTTCACCTACCGCGGCCAGGACGTCACCTTCATCCGCAACGTCACCGACATCGACGACAAGATCATCAAGAAGGGCGCCGAACAGGGCCGCCCCTGGTGGTCCATCGGCTACGACAACGAGCGCGCCTTCAACGAGGGCTACAACGCGCTGGGCTGCCTTCCGCCCACGTACGAGCCCCGCGCCACCGGTCACGTCCCCGAGATGATCGAGATGATGCGCGTCCTCATCGAGCGCGGCCACGCGTACGAGGCCGACGGCAGCGTCTACTTCGACGTGCGCTCGTACCCCGGCTACCTGGCCCTGTCGAACCAGGACATCGACGACCTGCGCCAGCCCTCCGAGGAAGGCATCACCGGCAAGCGCGACCCCCGCGACTTCGCCATGTGGAAGGCCTCCAAGCCCGGCGAGCCCGACTGGGAGACCCCCTGGGGCCGCGGCCGCCCCGGCTGGCACCTGGAGTGCTCCGCCATGGCCCACAAGTACCTCGGCAGCGCCTTCGACATCCACGGCGGCGGTCTCGACCTGATCTTCCCGCACCACGAGAACGAGATCGTCCAGGCCAAGGCCTTCGGTGACGACTTCGCGAACTACTGGATGCACAACGCCTGGGTCACCATGTCCGGCGAGAAGATGTCCAAGTCGCTCGGCAACTCCGTCCTCGTCTCCGAGATGGTCAAGCAGTGGCGGCCCATCGTCCTGCGCTACTACCTCGGCACCCCGCACTACCGCTCGATGATCGAGTACAGCGAGGAGTCGCTGCGCGAGGCCGAGTCCGCCTTCGCGCGCATCGAGGGCTTCGTCCAGCGCGTCATCGAGAAGGCCGGCAAGACCGTCGAGCCCGCCACCGAGGTCCCGCCCGCCTTCGCCGAGGCCATGGACGACGACCTGGGCGTGCCGCAGGCGCTCGCCATCGTCCACACCACCGTCCGTCAGGGCAACAGCGCGCTCGCCGCCGACGACAAGGAAGCGGCGATCGCCCGCCTGTCGGAGGTACGGGCCATGCTGGGTGTCCTCGGCCTCGACCCCCTCGACCCCCACTGGGCCGGCGAGGCCGACCGCGGCGAGGACCTCCACGGCGCGGTCGACACCCTCGTACGCCTCGTCCTGGAGCAGCGCGAGTCCGCCAGGGCCCGCAAGGACTGGGCGACCGCCGACGCCATCCGCGACCAGCTCCAGCAGTCGGGCCTGGTCATCGAGGACAGCCCCACGGGACCCCGCTGGACGCTCGGCCCGCGCTGAGCCCACCGGAGCAGTCCCGCTGTGCCGCCCGGCGCTCCGGGCGGCACACTCTTCATACGTACATATCGCAGCATCAACGAAAACAGGTATAGGTCATGGCCGGGAACAGCCAGCGCAGGAACCGTCGCACGTCCAACAAGAAGGGCGCGACGGTCGGCAGCGGTGGCCAGCGGCGCAGGGGCCTGGAAGGCAAGGGCCCCACGCCCAAGGCCGAGGACCGCAAGAAGCACAAGGCGAACCGCATCAGCAACGCCATGGCCCGCCAGGCCGCCAAGCGCCGCCCGGCCCCCCGCCGCGGTGGCGCCAAGGGCACCAGCGAGATGGTCGTCGGCCGCAACCCGGTCTTCGAGGCGCTGCGCGACGGCGTACCGGCCACCACCCTGTACGTCCAGCAGTTCATCGACAACGACGAGCGCGTCCGCGAGGCCCTCCAGCTCGCGGCCGAGCGCGGCAACATCAACCTGATGGAAGCCCCGCGCCCCGAGCTCGACCGCATGACCAACGGGCTCAACCACCAGGGCATGGTCCTCCAGGTCCCGCCCTACGAGTACGCGCACCCCGAGGACCTCACCGCCGCCGCCTACGACAACGGCGAGGACCCGCTCATCGTCGCCCTCGACGGCGTCACCGACCCGCGCAACCTCGGCGCGATCGTCCGCTCCGTCTCCGCCTTCGGCGGCCACGGCGTGGTCATCCCCGAGCGCCGCGCCGCCGGCATGACCGCCGGTGCCTGGAAGAGCTCCGCCGGCACCGCCGCCCGCACCCCGGTGTCCCGCGTCACCAACCTGACGCGCGCCCTCCAGGACTACAAGAAGGCCGGCATGACCATCGTCGGCCTCGCCGCCGAGGGCCAGCACACCGTCAACGACCTGCCGGCGCTCGCCGGGCCGGTCGTCATCGTCGTCGGCTCCGAGGGCAAGGGCCTCGGCCGCCTCGTCGGCGAGAACTGCGACTACCTCGTCCGCATCCCGATGCCGGGCGGCGCCGAGTCGCTGAACGCCGGTGTCGCCGCGGGCGTCGTCCTCTACGAGGCGGCCCGCCGCCGCGCCGAGGCCCCGCGCACCTGACCCGCAGCCCGGCCCGGCCGCCGGCGGACCGCCCCCTGAGGGCCCCGCCGACGGTCGGGCTCCGGGCCGTCAGCCCGCCAGGCCCGCCAGCCGGGCCCGCAGCAGCGCCGCCATCGTGAACGCGTCCGTGATCCGGCCGTCCGCCACCATCGCCTCCGCCTGCGCGAACGGCACCGTCAGCGCGCTGCGGATGCCCTCGCCCCCGGCCAGCGCACCCACCTCGTCGATCCGCGCCGCGTACAGCAGCACCCGGTCGCCCAGCACGCCCGTGTCCGGATGCAGCACGCCCAGCGGGATCAGCTCCAAGGCCGCCGCCCCGATCTCCTCGTCCAGCTCCTTGGCCGCATTCGCCTGGTCCGTCATCCCGCCGGTGCCGAAGCCGCGCGGCAGCTCCCAGTGCCAGGACCGGGTGGCGTGCCGGAAGTGCTCGATCAGCACCACCTCGCCGCCCAGCAGCGGCAGCACCACGCACCCCGGCTCGGCCGTCGTCCCGATCGACCTGATGTAGGTGCCCTCGCGGCCGTCCGGGAACCGCACCGGGTCGCGCACCAGCATCACGTACGGGTCCTGGTAGAGCACCCCGCCGGCCGCCGCGAGCGCCGCCGGGTCACTCAGGATCTCGATCCCGCCCGGCTCGTTGCGAAACAACTCCGGCCGCTGCGCGCGCAGCAGCTCGTAGCGCTCCACTCCACTTGCCCCGCCCATGCTCTCCCCCGTGTCGTGTGAAAGGCGGGCCCGCCCGCCCGCCCGCGCCGCGGCGCGCTACGCGGCCGCCTGCTGGTCGGCCGAACGCCTGCGGCCCGTGTCGCCGCTCGGCGCCACCTGGTCGCCATATACCCGAAGGATGGTCTGCCAGTCCTTCCTCAGATTGTTCAGCCGCAGCGACGGCAGGGTCACGCTGTGCCCGAGCCCGCCGCGCAGCCCGAGCCCCTTGCGGCTCTTGTCCCGGAACTGCAGGCGTACGGTCAGCGCCCCGGCGGCCGCCGTCAGCAGCTGGAGCGAGCCCGCCAGCAGCGACATGTCCTCACCCGCGGCCACCTGGAGCGCGATCCCGGACGACTCCAGGATCAGTACCGTGCTGATCTCCCGGGTGAACCCGCGGTGCGAGGCGCTCGTCTTGCGCGCCGTACGCAGCATCCGCGCGTGGAACCGCGCCACGTCACGGGTGTGCTGGGCGAACTCCTCCGGCGACGGCAGCCGCCCGTCCCGGAACCCGCCGTGCACGAACGCCTGCAAGGCGTCGATGTACGACCGCCACTCTTCCTCGCGCCGCAGCCGCACGAGGTCGGCCAGCGACAGCCCCGCGTACGAGTTCGGCCCGTCCACCGCCCGGTGCAGGTCGTCCGCGAACAGCCCCCGCAGCAGCAGGCCGATCATCTCGGGGTCGTCGCCCGTCGGCCGGGACTCCGCCCGCAGCTCCTGGAGCGTCGAGCGCGGCGGCGAGTCCGGCGGGGTCAGCGAGACCAGCCCGCTCGCCTTCGGCACCCCCAGGCTGTACAGCAGGTCGATCAGCTGCTTCGCGGGCACGACGTGATCGCCCTCGCGCAGCAGGTTCTCGTACGGCTGCGTGCCCGGCCGGGTCAGGAACCGCTCGTAGACCGCAGTGCGCGTGATGTCCCGGTCGTTGTCCTGCTCGCCGGCCCAGAAGTACAGGTCCTTGAGGATGCCCTCGCGCATCGCCTGGGCCCGCTCCAGCGCGATGCCCAGGTTCTCGGCGAGCACGGGCGCGGGCAGCCGCCGCAATCCGGACAGCTCCCGCGAGAAGTAGTTGCCCACCTGCCCCGCGTGCGCACGGTTCGCCTCGTCGTCCCAGTCGAAGCGCACCAGCCCCGGATCCGACTCCTCCGTCACCATCCGCTGCCAGGCCGCAGCCACCGACCGGTCGTGCCCCCACCGGAAATCGGCCGCGGCCTCCCGCTCCGTGTACAGGTACGGCACCAGCGCCCGACGGCTCAGCAGTCGGGCGAAGGCCGCGCGTTCGTCCGGCTCGGCCGACGGCAGGTAGTTCGCGTACAGCGCTTCGTTGTTGATGAAGAACGCCCGGTTCACCACCAGCGTCCCGCTGTTGGCGAGCGAGCGCCGCAGCTCCGCCGCGCCGGCCGCCACGGCCTCCATCGAAGGCCCGGCGTGCGCGCTGGCGTGCTGCCGGGACCCTGCCAGATCGGCCGGCAGCCACTGGTTGTCGAGAGCTTGTGCCATCACGGGATAGTCCGTGAGATCTGCGAAGACGAGCTGGTTGTGCGCACGGTCGGTCATCCGCGGTGCCCCCCTAAGACATCAACTGGCTTGATTCTCACATCCGCTGCCGTCAAACATTCCGAACAGCCTTTCCCCTGCCGGGAGATGGCCGGATCTTGACGGGCCTCGGACACATCCCTGATGTCAAGGCAGTGTCCTAAACAGCCGTCACTCGGTTAGATGAGTGTGGACACCAGAACGCCAGGGTTCGACGACCAGCCCGCGCTGAGCATGGTCAAGGTGCCGTGCGACCCCGCACAGGTCATCGTCAACCACGCCAGCTTCCGCGTGCGGCTCGCACCGAGCGCGAGCGCGCGTCCCAAGCCCGCAGGCGCCCCCGGGCGCGTACCCGCCCTCGGCGGAGCACTCGTGGGAGCCGCCGCCGGAGCCGGCCGCCGCCGCCCCGTCGTCTGGAGCGGCAAGTCCGCTCCCGGCGACGCCGCAGCGACGGGCGGCCTGCTCCAGGCCGTACGGGACAACAGCCGAGGCCACGACGAGTTCGACGGCGGCGCCACCCAGGTCATCCCGCGCATCGACCTCGCGCACGACCTCGCCGACGACACCGTCGCCACGCCGACCGTCATCGGCCAGCGCACCTACGGCGACTTCGACGAGACCCGCCCCCTCGCCGCGGTGAGAGACCACCCGTACGAACCCTCGTACGCCGGCGGCGACCACGGACCCGGAACAGAACCCCGGCGCCCCGCCAACGACACCCGCGGCCAAGCCTCGTACTACCCGGGCCGCCGCATGAACCTCGGCGTCGTGCTGCTCCCGCTGCGCGTCTTCCTCGGCTTCATCTCCATCTACGCCGGCATGGGCAAACTCTGCGACCCCGTCTACTTCGACGGCGGCGAACGCGGCTCCATGGTCACCTGGCTGCGCACCCTCCACCCCTGGGCACTCGCCGAACCCCTGCGCGACTTCGCCCTCGCCCACCCCGTCGGAGCCGGACTCACCGTCGCCTTCCTCCAGGTCGTCGTCGGCGTCCTGACGGTCCTCGGCCTCTGGCAGCGCTTCGCCGCCTGCTTCGGCGCCCTGCTCTCCGCCGCCCTGCTCATGACCGTGAGCTGGAAGACCGTCCCCGCCTACGACGCCCCCGACATCATCTACCTGGCCGCCTGGAGCCCGCTGATCATCGCCGGCGCCCCCGTCTACTCCCTCGACGGACGCCTCGCCGGCGAAGCCTGGCGCACCCTCGGCCCCCGCTCCGAGATCTGGCGACTGCGCCGACGCGTCCTGCGCCGCGGAGCCGTCATGGCCACCGTCGTCTGCGGACTCACCCTGCTCGTCGGCTCGCTGCTCGGCGGCGCCGTCCGCTCCAGCACCGTCGTCACCGTCCCCGGGCCCGGCCAGGACCCCAGCAACTACCTGCCCGGACGGCCCCTGCCGCCCACGCCCGTCCAGCAGAAGCCCTCGCAGGCCCCCGCCTCCAAGCCCGCCACCCAGCCCTCCGCCGGCGCCTCCGCACCCACCGCCAAGGCCACCGGCAAGGCCACGAGCGGCTCGACCGCCCGCGAGACCGCCTCGACCGGCGCCGAGTCACCCACCGCCACCCGCGGCACCAGCGGCGGCCAGAGCCCCCGCAGCACCCCCCGCCAGTCCACCCCGCAGCAGCCGCCGTCCTCCTCGTCCAGCAGCCGCGGCGGCACCCCGACGAAGAAGCCCGGCCTCGTGGGAGGCCTCCTCGGCTGACGAGACCCGCCAGACATCAGGGCCCGGCACGCGACGAGCGTGCCGGGCCCTCTCGCGTACCCCCTCCGCCGCAAAAGCCTCAGGAGGCCCGCTGCGCCCCCAACTCCCGTGCCGCCTCGGCCAGATCCTTCGCCGTGTCGATCGCCCGCCAGTAGGCCCCCTGGGGCAGCGGAAAGCCCGCCAGCCGCCGCTCACGCGCCAGCCGGGGGAACGTCGTACGCTCGTGATCCCCCAAATCCGGCAACAGCGCCGCGAATTCCGTGCCGAAGACATACACACCGGCGTTGATCAGATAAGGCGACGGCGGCGCCTCGATGAAATCCAGCACGTGCCCGAACCCGTCGGTCTCCACCACTCCCCACGGAAGCCGCGGCCGGGCCAGCGCCAACGTCGCCACCGCACCCCGCTCCGCATGGAAACCGGCCATCTCGCGCAGCGAGAACCGCGTCCACACGTCACCGTTCGTCGCGAACCACGACCGCTCCGGATGCGGCAGATGCCGCGCCGCGTACTTCAGCCCACCGCCACGGCCCAGCGGCTCCTCCTCCACCACCGTCGTCACGCGCAGCGGCAACGGCGCCCGCGCCAGCCACTCCTGGAGGACCTCCGCGAGATGCCCGCACGACACCACCGCATCGGTGACCCCCTCCGCGGCCAGCCACGCCAACTGGTGCCCGATGATCGGCGTCCCCGTACCCGGGATCTCGACCATCGGCTTCGGACGGTCGTCCGTATACGGCCGCAGCCGCGAACCCTGGCCACCCGCCAGGACGACTGCCTGGGTCGGAGAGGCCGGGAACGCGGCTGCGGGAGAGACGGATCGGGATACGGCGGGCGGAGCGGATGCGGCGGATGGGGCAGATGCGGAAGGCGCGGGGCCGACGTCGGTCATGCCGGCCAGCGTAGGGACGCGGCGGGTCAGCCCATGGAGGCGACACCGGACGCGTACGAGGTGTCGCACACGGGACGCGCGAACGACTGGGCCTTCGTCGGCCCGTACGCGTCGACCGCGGCCCGCCCCAGCGCCCGTGCGATGCCCACACAGTGCTCGGCGAGCGACGGCCGCCGGTCCACCTCCTGCTGGAGGTGGGTGAGGACGTCACCCGGCTGCTCACCCTGCTGGAGCTCGCTGAGCAGCTTGTCGCGCAACACGTCCTGCGCGGCACGCGGCTTCGCGGGGACGGACACGTCCTCGGCGGAGGCGGTCAGGATCTGGGAGGGGGAATTGTCCGCCCAGGGGACCATGGTGACCGCGAGGGTCCCGGACAGGACCAGGACGACGGGCAGGACCAGGGCGAGGGAACGGCCGATACGGCGGGCAGTGTGGGTCACGAGGGCGAGAGTAGCGCTCGGTGAAGAATTGGCGACATTTAGTCACCCGGTCGGGGGATGGTTCGACGTGGCTTTTCGAATTAAGGGTTGACGCGGGGGGCCGAATGGCCCGATCTGCGTAACTCGCGCCGAAGGGGCGCCCCTTGGCGGGAGCGCCCCTTCGGTGCTGTCGGGGATCAGCCGGAGAGGCGGGCCCCGGAGGAGGTCGAGAACACGTGGATCTCACCGACGCGCGGCACCACGTGCAGGGTCGAGCCCTTCTCGGGCACCTGACGGCCGCCCACCCGCACCACGATGTCCTGCGAACCTTCGGCCGCGGAGGTGGAACCGTAGACGTACCCGTCGGCGCCCAGCTCCTCGACGACGTTCACGGTGATCGTCAGACCGCCCGTGTCGCCGATGTCGAAGTGCTCGGGCCGCACGCCCACCGTCACCGTACGGTCGCCCGCGTCGGCGGCCGCCGACAGTGCCTCGCGCGACACCGGGACCACGCTGTCGCCGAACTTCACGCCGCCGTCGGTGATCGGGACCTCGACCAGGTTCATGGCCGGGGAACCGATGAAGCCGGCCACGAAGAGGTTCGCCGGGCGGTCGTACATGTTGCGCGGGGTGTCGACCTGCTGCAGCAGCCCGTCCTTGAGCACGGCCACCCGGTCGCCCATGGTCATGGCCTCGACCTGGTCGTGCGTGACGTACACGGTGGTGATGCCGAGGTCGCGCTGGAGCGCGGCGATCTGGGTGCGCGTCGACACGCGGAGCTTCGCGTCCAGGTTCGACAGCGGCTCGTCCATCAGGAACACCTGCGGCTTGCGCACGATCGCGCGACCCATGGCCACACGCTGACGCTGACCACCGGAGAGGGCCTTGGGCTTGCGGTCGAGGTACGGGGTCAGGTCGAGCATCTTCGCCGCGTCCTCCACCTTCTTGCGAATGGTGGCCTTGTCCTCACCGGCGATCTTGAGCGCGAAGCCCATGTTGTCGGCGACGGACATGTGCGGGTACAGCGCGTAGTTCTGGAACACCATCGCGATGTCCCGGTCCTTGGGCGGCAGGTGCGTGACGTCGCGGTCACCGATGCGGATGGCGCCGCCGTTGACGTCCTCCAGGCCGGCGAGCATGCGCAGCGAGGTGGACTTGCCGCAGCCGGAGGGCCCGACGAGGACGAGGAACTCGCCGTCCTCGATCCCGAGCTCGAGCTGGTCGACGGCGGGCTTGTCGCCGCCGGGGTACAGCCGGGTCGCCTTGTCGAAAGTGACAGAAGCCATGGTGGTGAATCCCTTCTACCGGCAGGAACGTGCCGGACGATCCGAGTGGAAGGTCTAGTCCAGTCAACCGGACTCCGCCCGACGCTACCCGCCGCACGCACATCTGTCAGCCCCCGCGGGTGGTTGTGGGACGGCTTTAACGTGATGGCTCGGGGATTCGGGTGCTGTGTAGAGTGATGGCGGCTCCACGCGCGGTGGGTTTGCGGGTGGTGTGTGCCTCCTTAGCTCAGTCCGGCCAGAGCAACGCACTTGTAATGCGTAGGTCGTCGGTTCGAATCCGACAGGGGGCTCCATCCCAGGTCAGAGACTTGTTGATCAGGGAAATTCATACAGAGGCGGAAGGCTCCGGGTGATCACCCGGAGCCTTCCGCTTTGTTGTCAGTGGCGCCCCGAGATGCGGTCGGCCAGGCGGGCCAGCGGGGTTGTCGTCGGGGCGTGGGTGGCGGCTTCGCGGCGGTCGGCTTCGCGGTAGGCGGCGTACAGGGCCTGGACGCCGAGCCAGCGGAAGGGTTCCGGCTCCCAGCGGCGGACGCGGTGGTTGACCCAGGGGAGGGTCGTCAGGTCCGTGGAGTCCCCGAGGACCAGGTCGCGCAGGGTCCGGGCGGCGAGGTTGGCGGTGGCGACGCCCGAGCCGACGTAGCCGCCGGCCCAGCCGAGGCCCGTGGTGCGGTCCAGGGTGACGGTGGCGCACCAGTCGCGCGGGACGCCGAGGACGCCGGACCAGGCGTGGGTGATCTCCGTACCGGCGAGGACCGGGAAGAACGAGGTCAGGAGGTTGGTGAGGGCCTCGATCGTGGCGGGCTGGGTGCGGCCGTCGTTGTCGGTGCGCGAGCCGTAGCGGTACGGGACCCCGCGGCCGCCGATCGCGATGCGGTCGTCCGCGGTGCGCTGGGCGTACATGTAGGCGTGGGCCATGTCGCCGAGGGTGGCGGCGTCCGACCAGTTGAGCTCGGACCAGGTCGACGGCGGGAGCGGGGCCGTCACGATCATGGACGAGTTCATGGGGAGCCAGGAGCGCTTCTGGCCCTTGAGGGCGGCGGTGAAGCCTTCGGTGCAGCGCAGGACGTGGGGTGCGCGGATGGTGCCGTACGGGGTGATGGCGCGGCGGGGGGTGATCTCGGTGACGGGGGTGGACTCGTGGATGACCACGCCGAGGCGTTCGCAGGCGGCTGCCAGGCCCTTGACGAGTTTGAGGGGGTGGATGCGGGCGCCGTGCGGGGTCCAGCTGGAGCCGACGGCGTCGGCGACGTTGATGTGGGCGCGGGTGGTGGGGGCGTCGTAGAGCTCGCGGTCGCTCTCGCCGAAGGCGAGTTCGGCGGCGTGGAAGGCCTTGAGGCGGGTGAGCTGGGCGGGGGTGCGGGCGACTTCGAGGACTCCGCCGCGGTGGATGTCGGCGTCGATTCCTTCTTCGGCCGTCACGTCGATGACTTCGGTGACGGTGTCGTTCATGGCCTGCTGGAGGCGCTGGGCGGCTTGGTGGCCGTGGAGCCGGGCGTAGCGGTCGCGGCCCGCGATGCCGTTGTAGAGCCAGCCGCCGTTGCGTCCGGAGGCTCCGTAGCCGCAGAACTTCTGCTCCAGGACGGTGACGCGGAGGCCGGGTGCGGCGCGCTTGAGGTAGTAGGCGGTCCACAGGCCGGTGTAGCCGCCGCCGACGATGACGACGTCCGCGGTGGTGTCGCCGGTGAGGGGGGCGCGGGGTGGCTGGTCGGCGGTCTTGTCCGTCGCGTACCAGAAGGAAATGCCGCCGTTGATCGTCATGGGGGAGTTGCTACACCCGGTTTTGGAGGGGTGTCCAGGGACGTGGTGTCGGGTTTCGGGGTGGGAAGGGGGGCCGAATGGTTGATGTGGGCGGGGTGGTCTGGTCCTTAGGGTGGGGCGGGGTATTTTGTTCGGTTTTGGGTGAGAGGTGCGGTAATGGTGCGCATACGTTGGGCAGGGCGCGCGGTCGCGGCCGTTGCGGCGGCCGGGCTGTTGGGCGGGGCGGTCGTCGGTTGTGGGGCGGGCGGGGACCCGAAGGGGGCCGCTGCCGGCGATGCGACGGCCGTGGTGCGGATCAGTCCGATCGCCGATCAGCTGGCGAAGCTGCCGGCGCGGGTGGACGGGGCGAAGGTCGTGGTGGGGCGGGTGGATGCGCCGCACACGGCGCAGGTGTTGGTGGATCCGCGGTGCGGTGCCTGCGGGAAGTTCGAGGAGGCGGGCGGCGAGGTGCTGCTGAGGCTCGCGGGGGAGGGGCGGGTGAAGGTGGAGTACCTGCTGGCTTCGTTCCTGGATCAGGGTGGGGCGAGCGGGTCGGTGAAGGCGGTGAACGCGTTGCGGGCGTCGGTGGACGCGGGGAAGTTCGCGGAGTACAACGCGGCGGTGTTCGCGAGTCAGCCGCGGGGGCGGTTCACGGACGAGTACTTGCTGAGGATCGCGGACGAGGTGCCGGGGCTGCGCGGTGAGGCCTTTGACAAGGCGGTGCGGGAGCAGACGCACAAGGGGTGGGTCGCGGAGGCGGAGAAGGGCTTCGAGGCGACGGGTGCGCAGGGGACGCCGATGGTGCTGATGGGCGGGGAGCCGGTGGGGGCGAAGGACGGCTCGATGTTCGATCCGGGGGCGTTCGCGGCGACGCTGAAGGGTGTGGGAGTGGGCGCGGCGGCGTGAGCCGAGCCGCGCCCGCGGGTGGGGATCGTAGGCTCGGGCCGTGATCGACGGCGTGGATGTTCCGGACGGTTTGGTACGGGCGCAGTTGGCGTACGGGGGCGCTGCGGGGCGGGAGTTCATCGCGGCGTTGCCGGGGCGGGCGGCGGAGTTCCTGGAGCGGTGGGGGCTGCGGCGGACGGGGCCGGGGATGCACGGGGCGACGGCTCTGGTGTTGCCGGTGGTGCGGGGTGACGGGGTGGCGGCGGCGTTGAAGCTGCCGTTGCCGGACGAGGAGAACGCGGGGGAGGCGCTCGCGCTGCGGGCGTGGGCCGGGGCGGGCTGCGTACGGCTGCTGGAGCATGACGCCGCGACCGGGGTGCTGCTGCTGGAGCGGCTCGACGAGGGGCGGCCGTTGTCGGGGTTGGCGGTGCGGGACTCGCGGGCGGCGGTGCGGGTGGTGGGGGAGTTGTCGGCGCGGCTGACGGCGGTGCGGGCGCCGGCGGGGCTGCGGACGCTGGGCGGTGTGGCGGCGGGGATGCTGGCGGGGGTGGCGGGGGCGCTGCCGCGGGTGGGGGACGGGCGGGAGCGGGGGTTGGTGGCGGATTGTGCGGCGGCGGTGGCGGAGGTGGTGGGGGAGCCGGGGGACCGGTTGCTGCACTGGGATCTGCATTTCGGCAACGTGCTGGCGGGCGGGCGTGAGGCGTGGCTGACGATCGATCCGAAGCCGTTGGCGGGGGATCCGGGGTTCGAGCTGTTGCCGGCGCTGGTGAACAACTTCGTGGTGGACGAGGTGCGGTGGCGGTTCGATCTGCTGACGGAGGCGTTGGGGGCGGATCGGGAGCGGGCGCGGGCGTGGACGTTGGGACGGGTGTTGCAGAACTGTCTGTGGGACGTGGAGGACGGGCAGTCGCGGATGGGCGCGGAGCAGATGGCGGTGGCGGCCGCGCTGCTGGGCGGGAGCCGCCGGTCTTAGGCTGCGGGCATGATCCGTAGCGCTGTTGCCGAGGACGTTCCCGTCATCCAGGCCATGATCCGCGAGCTCGCGGAGTACGAGAAGGTGCCGGATGAGGCGCGGGCCACGCAGGAGCAGTTGCGGGAGGCGCTGTTCGGGGAGCGGCCGGCGGCGTTCGCGCACATCGCGGAGTCCGATGAGGGGGAGGTCGTCGGGTTCTCGGTGTGGTTCCTGAGTTTCTCGACGTGGCGTGGGGTGCACGGCATCTATCTGGAGGACCTGTACGTGCGGCCGGGCGCGCGCGGCGGTGGCTACGGGAGGGCGCTGCTCGGGGAGTTGGCGCGGATCTGCGTGGAGCGCGGGTACGGGCGGCTGGAGTGGTCGGTGCTGAAGTGGAACGCCCCGACGATCGAGTTCTACGAGGCGTTGGGTGCGCGGCGGCAGGACGAGTGGTCGGTGTACCGACTGACGGACGGGGCGTTGAGGGCGGTCGGGAGCGCGTAGCGGGTTGTCGGCGGTCAGGGTTCCAGGATGACTTTGCCGGTGGTGGCGCGGGTTTCCAGGTCGTGGTGGGCGGCGGCGGCCTGGGCCAGGGGGTAGCGCTGGAGGGCGGGGCGCAGGCGGCCGGCGGCGGCTTCGGCGAGGGCGCGGGTTTCGAGGACGCGCAGGGGGTCGGGGGCGCCGACGCGTTGGAGCATGGCGGGGCCGAGGACGTGGTGGGTGGTGATGGCGCGGGCGGTGAGGTCGGCGCGGTCGGTGTCGGTGAGGGGGATGGGGCCGTCGGCCCAGCCGAAGACGAGGTGGTGGGCGCCGGGGGCGAGCAGGCGCAGCGCGGTGCGGGCGGTGGGGCCGCCGACGGAGTCGAAGAGGTGGGTGGCGCCGTGGGGGTGGGCGGTGCGGACGGCTTCGGGCCAGTCGGGGCGGGTGTAGTCGAGGGCGAGGTCGGCGCCGTTGGCGGTGGCGAGGGCGGTTTTGGCGGGGCCGCCGGCGAGGGCGATGACGGTGGCTCCGGCGTTCTTGGCGTACTGGACGAGGAGGGTGCCGATGCCTCCGGCGGCGGCGGGGACGAGGGCGACGGAGTCGGGGCCGAGGTCGGCGAACTGGAGGATTCCGAGGGTGGTGCGGCCGGTGCCGATCATGGCGACGGCCTGGGCGGGGTCGAGGCCGTCGGGTACGGGGTGCAGGCGGTCGGCGTCGGCGACGGCGTACTCGGCGTAGCCGCCGGGGGCGAAGCCGAGGTGGGTGACGACGCGGCGGCCGAGCCAGGCGGGGTCGGTGGCGGGGCCGAGGGCGTCGACGGTGCCGGCGACTTCGCGGCCGGGGATGGTGGGGAGCGTGGGCAGGGCGGGGGCGGGGCCCTGGATGCCTCGGCGCAGGGTGGTGTCGAGGAGGTGGACGCCGGCGGCGGCGACGGCGATGCGGACCTGGCCGGGGGCGGGGAGGGGGGTGGGGGCGGTTTCGTGGCGGAGGTGGTCGGCGGGGCCGAAGGTGTGGAGGCGGATGGCGCGCATGGTGGCGGGGGCAGGCGTGGCGGCAGGGGCGGGGGCGGCAGGGGTGTCTGGGTTGTCCATGCGGCCAGGGTGTGACCTCAAGGGTGGTTGAGGTCAAGGGATTGTCGGTGCCGTGGGCCACGATGGGGGAATGGTGCGAAACGGGCGGCAGCAGACGGTGAAGGCGGCTCGGCGGCCGGAGGTGCGGCTGCCTGAACTGGCGGTGTGGGAGGAGGGCCGGCTGGAGCCGGACGGCGACTACGACGGGGTGGAGTTCGCGGACCTGGACCTGGCGGGGCAGGAGGGGATCGGGGCCCGGTTCATGGACTGCGCGGTACGGCGCTGCGCGCTGGACGAGGCGGGGCTGGCGAAGGCGCGGTTCCTGGACTCCGTACTGGAGGGCGTGCGGGGGGTCGGGACGGATCTGTCGGGGGCTTCGCTGCGGGACGTGGAGCTGGTGGAGGCTCGGCTGGGCGGGGTGCAGCTGCACGGGGCGGTGCTGGAGCGGGTGCTCGTACGCGGCGGCAAGATCGATTACCTGAACCTGCGGATGGCGCGGCTCAAGGACGTGGTCTTCGACGGGTGCGTGCTGGTGGAGCCGGACTTCGGGGGTGCGGTGCTGGAGCGGGTGGAGTTCCGGGGCTGTGCGCTGCGGGAAGCCGATTTCTCCGGGGCGCGGATGACGGACGTGGATCTGCGGGGCGCGGCGGAGCTGGGCATCGCGCGGGGGGTGGAAGCGCTGTCCGGGGCGGTGATCAGCCCGGCTCAGCTGTTCGACCTGGCTCCGGCGCTGGCGGCGCAGCTGGGGGTGCGGGTGATCGCGTAGCGGCGCGCGGGCCCGCGACCGAGGCTCCGCGCGGGCCCGCGGCCGAGGCTCCGCCCCGGGCGTCAGACGACGGCGGGGGCGGGGCGGGCGCGTGGGCTAGTGCTGTGGCCGGAAAGGTTTGCCGGGTCGCGGTGTCCGGTGCGGTGCGTCGCAAGGCGGAGGACCGCGTCTCGTACTGGACGTACTTGCGCGGTCCGACAACACGGCGAGGTGCCGTACCGGGCGCCGCGACGCGGTGAACCTTTCCGGTTACAGCACTAGGCCGGGACTCGGGGGAAGCGGGACTGGAGGGTCCAGATGACCGGGTTGTCGGCGAGGCCGTCGTGCATGTCCACGAGGTCGGCGATGAGGTCGTGGAGGAAGTCGCGGGCTTCGCGGCGCAGCAGGCGGTGGCTGAAGGTCAGCGGGTCCTCCTCCGGCGGCATCCAGTCGGCCTCGACGTCGACCCAGCCGAAGCGGCGCTCGAAGAGCATGCGGTCGGTGGACTCGGTGAAGTCGAGTTCGGCGTACTGGCGGTTGGCGGAGCGGCTGCCGCGGGGGTCCTGGTCGAGCTGTTCGACGATGTCGCACAGCGCCCAGGCGAAGTCCAGTACGGGCACCCATCCCCAGGCTGTGGATACTTCCCGGTCCTTGTCGGTGTCGGCGAGGTAGACGTCCCCGCAGAACAGGTCGTGGCGCAGCGCGTGGACGTCCGCCGAGCGGTAGTCGGTCTGCGGGGGGTCGGGGAAGCGCCGGGAGAGGGAGTAGCCGATGTCGAGCACGTACCCGATGGTGTCACGGGTACGGGCGGGCGGGCGCGCCCCCACCCCTGGACGGGTGGGGGCGCCGGGGGTCAGCGGACGTTGACGGCGGTCCAGGCGGCGGCGACGCGGCTGAGCTGGACGGAGGTGGGGCCGTAGAGGTCGCCGGCGGCCTGGAGTGTGGCGCGGCGGGCGGCGGAGTAGTTGGTGTTGGAGGTCATGTAGAGGGTCAGTGCGCGGTACCAGATGCGGGTGGCCTCGTCGCGGCCGATGCCGAGCAGCTTGGAGCCGTCGTAGGTGGGGGAGTCGTAGGCGATGCCGTTGATGACCTTGGGGCCGCTGCCTTCGGCGAGGAGGTAGAAGAAGTGCCGGGCGGGGCCGGAGGCGTAGTGCGCGTCGAGGGTGCCGATGTCGCGGGACCAGTAGTCGCGGGAGTGGCCGTCGAGGCTGGGCCGGTCCATGGTGCGCAGCGGGCCGTCGGCGAAGACGGCTTCGCCGATGTGGTAGTCGCCGACGTCGGTGGCGTTCTCGGCGGAGAACTCGATGGCGGCGCCGAGGATGTCGGAGGTGCCCTCGTTGAGGCCGCCGGGTTCGCCGCTGAGGATGAGGTTCGCGGTGTTGGCGGTCACTCCGTGGGTGAGTTCGTGGCCGACGATGTCGAGTGAGGCGAGGGTTTGGCCGGTTGCGGGGTCGTCGCCGTAGTTGGCGCAGCCGCAGGTGCCGTCCCAGAAGGCGTTGGGGTAGTTGTTGCCGTAGTGGACGCGGGAGGTGACGCCGACGCCGTCGCCCCGGATGCCGTTGCGGCCGAGTACGCCCTTGTAGTAGTCCCAGGTCACGGCGGTGGCGTAGTGGGCGTCGACGCCGGCTGACTGACGGTTGGACGGGGCGCCGTTGCCCCAGGTGTCGTCGGGGTCGGTGAAGAGGGTGCCGCCGCCGGGCTGGTTCTTGGCGTCGAGGGTGCGCTGGTTGCCGCGGGTGGTGTCGCGGAGCTGGTAGAGGCTGCCGGTGAAGTAGGTGGTGAGCGGGACGGTGCCGGCGTGCTGGCTGTGGCCGGTGCCGGCGGCGATGGCGTCGTACGCGGCGAGGGTGGCGCCGGTGCGGGCGTCCGTGACGGTGTGGAGCTCGCTGGGGGTGCCGTCGGGATGGGTGGTGCGGGTGGTGGTCTCCCGGGCGAGGGTGGGGGTGGGCGCGGCCCAGACGACCTGGCGGCCCGGACCCTTCCTCGCGGCCTTGCCGGTGGGGAGGGTGAGCGTGATCGGGGTGTCGTTGCCGGTGGTGGTGCGGGTGCCGTCGGGGCGTTGGTGGACGACGATGTCGCCGCCGAGGACGGGCAGGCCGGCGTACGTGCGGTCGTAGCGGGTGTGGGTGGTGCCGTCGGGGTCGGTGACGGTGCTGCGGGCCACGAGCCGGGTTTGTTCGGCGGGTGCGGGGGCGGCGGTGGCTGCGTTCGCCGTGACCGCGGTGGCGGTGAGGGCGGCTGCGGTGCCGAGGAGGACGGCGAGGCGGATGGGGTGGGTCACGCGGGCTCCTTCGCGGTGGCCGGGGTGGCGGCGCGAGTGAGCGTGGCACCGAGGGGTGCGGGTTTGGCAGGTCTACGACACGAACCCGTCAGGGGTTGTCCGAAGAACGGCCCCCGGCTGGCCGGATTCCCGGGGTTGCCGCTGCGCGGAGCTGGCTCCCCGGCCGTGCCCGGGAGCCGGACGGATTCCGGCGGGGCCGCGCGCGGGCCGCGTCAAGACGGCAGCAGGCGCTGTTCCTTGGCGACCGCGACGGCGCCCGCGCGGGTGTCCACGCCGAGCTTGTCGTAGATGCGGCCCAGGTGGGTCTTGACCGTGGCTTCGCTGATGAACAGCGCGCGGGCGATGTCGCGGTTGCCCAGGCCCCGGGCCAGTTGGCCCAGGATGTCGAGTTCGCGGTCCGTCAGGGTCGGGCGGGCGCCGCGCATGTGGGCCATCACGCGGCTGGCCACGGGCGGGGAGAGGGTGGTGCGGCCCGCCGCCGCGGAGTGGATCGCGGTGAAGAGCTCCTCGGGGCGTTCCGCCTTCAGCAGGTAGCCGGTCGCGCCCGCGCCGATCGCCCGGGTGATGTCGGCGTCCGTGTCGTAGGTGGTCAGGACCAGCACGTGCGGGGGTGCGGGCAGGGCCGTGATGCGGCGCGTCGCCTCGACCCCGTCGATGCCCGCGCCGAGCTGGAGGTCCATCAGGACCACGTCGGGGCGGAGTTTGGCGGCCAGGGCGACCGCCTCCTCGCCGCTGCCGGCCTCGCCGAGGACCTCGATGTCCGGTTCGCTGCCGAGCAGCGCCAGCAGGCCGGCGCGCACCACGGCGTGGTCGTCGCAGAGGAGGATCGTGGTCATCCTGTGGGCTCCAGGGGGATGGAGGCGGAGAGGACGGTGCCCTCGCCCGGGGTGGATTCGATCGTCAGGGTGCCGCCGAGCCGGCGCACGCGGGCGTGCATCGCCGGGAGGCCGTGACCGCGGTCTCCCGTGGTGGCCCCGGAATCCCGCAAGCCGCGGCCGTCGTCCGCGATGTCCAGCACCACCTGGTCGCCCAGGTAGCTGAGGGTGAGGGCCGCGGTCCGGGCGCCCGAGTGCTCCCGTACGTTGGCCAGCGCGCCCTGGGCGATGCGCAGCAGGGCGGATTGCGCGCGCTCCGGCAGCGGGGCCGGGGCGCCTTCCAGGTGGAAGCGGACCTCGATGTCCGGACCGGCGTCGAGCGCGCGCAGGGCGTCGGCGAGGCGGGCGCCGCCCTCCAGTTCCCGCGGTGCCAGGTCGTGGACGAGCCTGCGGGCCTCGGCCAGGCCGCGGGCGGCGATGCCGGTGGCGGTGCGGACGTGCGCGCGGGCGGCGGCGGGGTCGGTGTCCCAGGTGCGGTCGGCGGCCTGGAGCAGCATCTGCTGGCTGGACAGGTGCTGGGCGAGGGTGTCGTGGATCTCCATGGACAGGCGCTGGCGTTCGGCGAGGGTGCCTTCGCGGCGTTCGGTGGCGGCCAGCTCCCGGCGGGTGCGGATCAGGTCGTCGATCAGGGCCCGCTGGGCCTGGGCCTGGCGTTCCATGTGGACGAAGACGGCCGTGGCGAGCGCGGCGACCGCGGGCGGGGCCACGAGGAGGTTCGGGTCGAAGGCCTTCGACAGTTTCAGCTGGGCGGCCACCACGAACACCGTGAGCAGTGCGACCAGGGCGATCGCCGCCCGCGGGGGCAGGGTCCGCAGGGCCGTGTAGAAGAGCGGTACGGCGCACCAGGCGAAGCTGGGCGCGAGGACGACCAGCACGACCCAGGTGGCGACGACCAGGCCGAGCCACAGGAGCCGGCGCAGGGTGGGTGCGGCGCCGAGCGCGGGGCCCAGTACGTACAGCAGGGCCAGGGTGATGCTGAGGGCGATGATCCACGGGGTGCGGGGCTCACCGGGGTGGCGGAGCAGGAAGCGGGCCACGGAGGAGCCCAGGAGCAGGAAGAACGCCGTGTGCATGACCGCCGCCAGCACGCGGGTGTCTGGTTTGCGCGCGGGGGGCTGGTGGCTCACCGGGGGCTCCTGGGGGTGGGGCGTGCGTCCATTGTTGCCTGCGGCACGGGTGCCGCGGGGTCTGCGCCGCGGCCGTGACCAGCCAATACCGCCGTGGAGCGGCCCCGCATCGACCGATCGGTTGACGCCGGGGTCAACCGGTGAGGTGGCCGTCGAGAGCCGGTACGGGGACGGGTGGGCGGGGGTCCCGGCCACAGGCTTGGAGCAGAGCAGGCAGAGCAGGCAGAGCAGGCAGAGCAGGACAGGAAACGGGCCGACGTTCTCGGTCGCGTCCTGAAGCCCACGTAGTCAGGAGCAGCAGACATGAAGACCCGCACCCGCGTTCTCACCGGTACCGCCCTCGCCGTCGCGCTCGGCGCCGGGACCTTCGGCGCCGTCAGCGCCACCGCCGCGCCGGCGAGCGCCGAGCGGGCCGCGTCCGCGCCGCAGGCCGCCCCGGCGAAGAAGGACGGCGACAAGAACTTCACCACCTCCACGCACCTGACGGTCGACGCCGCCACCCGCGCCGCGCAGGCCGCGCTGGACGCCGCCGAGAAGGAGAACCAGAAGGTGACGGTCGCGGTCGTGGACCGCAACGGCAACACCATCGTCACCCTGCGCGGCGACGGCGCGGGCCCGCAGTCCTACGAGTCGGCCGAGCGCAAGGCCTTCACGGCCGTGTCCTGGAACGCGCCGACCTCGGTGCTCGTGGGCCGCCTCGCGCAGACCCCGAACCTGAAGGACATCCCCGGCACCCTCTTCCTGGGCGGCGGCACCCCGGTGCAGGCCAAGGGCGCCCCGGTGGCGGGCATCGGCGTGGCCGGCGCCCCGAGCGGCGACCTGGACGAGAAGTACGCCAAGGCCGGCGTCGACGCCCTCGACAAGTAGCCCGGAAGCGGTCCGGAAGCAGTCCGCAAGCGGTTCGGAAGCAGCTCGCAAGCAGTCCGAAAGCAGCCCGTCGGGCAGCAGGTTTCGCCGCCCCCCGCAAGCCGCCCGCTTAGGATCGGGCGCGTGGAACACCGCGCTTTCTCCCGCCTCGCCGTCCCCGCCGTTGCCGCCCTGCTCGCCCTCACCACGGCGTGTACGGGCAGCACCGTGCAGGGGCGGCCGGGTGCGTCGGGGCTGCGCGACCCGTACTTCCCCAAGGCCGGCAACGGCGGCTACCAGGTCGAGCACTACGAGCTGGACCTCGACTACGACCCCGACAAGGGGCAGTTGGACGCCACGGCCGTCATCACCGCCCGTGCCGAACAGGGACTCAGCTCCTTCAACCTCGACCTGAGCGGCCTGAAGGTCGAGAGCGTGCAGGTCCAGGGCGCCGGGGCCCGGTTCAACCGCACCGGGAACGAGCTGACCGTGCGGCCGGCGGACGACCTGAAGAAGGGCGAGGTGTTCCGCACCGAGATCGACTACGCCGGCAAGCCCAAGGCGCTGGCCGATCCCGACGGGTCCCAGGAGGGCTGGATCACCACCGAGGACGGCGCGGTCGCGGTCGGCGAGCCGGTCGGGTCGATGAGCTGGTTCCCCGGCAACCACCACCCGAGCGACAAGGCCACGTACGACATCACGCTCACCGTCCCCAAGGGCTACGAGGCCGTCTCCAACGGCGAGCTGCGCTCCCGCACGGACACCGACGACGGGCGCACGGAGTTCACCTGGCACAGCCCGGAGCCGATGGCGAGTTACCTGGCCACCGCCGCCATCGGGAAGTTCAAGGTGACCACCGGCCGTACGCCGTCGGGCGTGCCCGTCTACAACGCGGTGGCGCCCGAGGAGTCCGAGGCGGCGGCGCCCGTGCTCGCGCGGCTGCCGGAGGCGGTGGAGTGGGGCGGACGCCGCTTCGGCCCGTACCCGTTCTCGACCGTCGGCTCGATCGTGCTCCCGGCCCAGACCCTCGCATACGACCTGGAGACGCAGACCAAGCCCGCCTACTCGGGCGCGCCCGACGAGGAGACCCTCGTACACGAGCTGGCCCACCAGTGGTTCGGGAACTCGGTGTCGCCCAAGTCCTGGAAGGACATGTGGCTCAACGAGGGCTTCGCGCTCTATGCCGAATGGCTGTGGTCGGAGGATCACGGCGGCATCACCGCGCAGCGCCGCTCCGAGGCCTTCCTTGCCGGTGACACCTCGGTCGACCCCCATGCCGGCCCCGGCTGGGACGCCTTCCCGCCCGCCGCCCCGCCCGGCCCGGACCACATCTCCGATCCGCCGGTGTACTACCGCGGCGCGATGGTCCTGCAGCGGATCCGTCAGGAGGTGGGCGACGAGAAGTTCTTCGCCCTCGTGCGCGGCTGGGCCGCCGACCACCGGTACGGCAACGTGAGCACGGCCGACTTCACCGCCTACGCGCAGGAGAAGACGGGCCACGACCTGCACAAGGTCTGGGACGTGTGGCTCTACGGCGAGGACCGCCCCAAGTAGGGGCCCGGGGCCGGGGTCCCGGGGCTCGTCCGGCCACAGCACTAGAGCGCCTTGCGCAGCACCGTGCAGGCGCGGCCCCTCTCGCGGTCCGCGGCCCGGCGCAGGGCGGTGTAGCCCTGGGCCTGCCAGAACGCGAGGCCCCTGGGGTTGTTGTCCAGTACGGCGAGCCGTGCCCCGGTCCGGCCCGCGGCGCGGAAGCGGTCCTCGATCAGGGCCGCCACGGTGCGGCCGTGGCCCTCGCGGTGCGCGGTGGCGTCGATGAGCAGCAGGCCGATCCACGGGTCGGGGTCGCCGGACTCCGGGTCGGGGTGGTGGGCCAGGGTGGCGGCGAGGCCGACGAGGCGGCCGGCCGAGCGGGCGAGGAGCACCTCGGCGCCGTCCTGGGAGAGTTCGTCGGCGAGGGCGGCCGCGACCTGTTCGACCGTGATGCGGCCGGGGTCGGGGAAGTCGCCGCTGAGTTCGAAGAACGCGTGGTTGGTCGCGTAGAGCGCGGCGATTTCCGTGAGGACCGGGCCCGGCAGGGCGCCGTCCACGGGGGCGAGCGGTTGGAGAATCACCGTCGCACGGTAGCGAAGCTCCCTCCCCGGACGGCCGGGAGGGGGCTTCGCCTGCGGTGTCGTCAGCCGGTCAGGCCCGGGCGCCGGGTCGGGCGCCGGGTCGGATGGCGGGCAGGACGCCGGGTCGGTCGTCGACTCAGACGTTGACGCCGAAGTCCTGCGCGATGCCGGTCAGGCCCGAGGCGTAACCCTGGCCGACGGCGCGGAACTTCCACTCGGCGCCGTTGCGGTAGAGCTCGCCGAAGACCATGGCCGTCTCGGTCGCCGCGTCCTCGGAGAGGTCGTAGCGGGCGATCTCGGCGCCGCCGGCCTGGTTCACGACGCGGATGTACGCGTTGCGGACCTGGCCGAAGTTCTGGCTGCGGGTCTCGGCGTCGTAGATGGAGACCGGGAAGACGATCTTGTCGACGTCGGCCGGCAGGCCGGCGAGGTTGACGTTGATGGCCTCGTCGTCGCCGGCGCCCTCGCCGGTGCGGTTGTCACCGGTGTGGACGATGGTCTGGTCCGGGGTCGCCTTGTTGTTGAAGAAGACGAAGTGGCTGTCGGAGACGACCTTGCCCATGGGATTGACCGCGATGGCGGAAGCGTCGAGGTCGAAGTCGACACCGGTCGTCGTACGGACGTCCCAGCCGAGGCCGACGGTGACGGCCGTGAGGCCCGGGGCCTCCTTGGTGAGCGAGACGTTTCCGCCCTTGGAGAGGCTTACTGCCATGGTGACTGGTGTCCCTTCCTGGTCGCATGACTGCGAGATGTGGCCAAGTTACCGCTGAACCCCATAACGCCGGGAGGGGGCCGTTAGGTTCCGGCGGCGGAAATGCGCGTGACGGCGCCCGCGCGGGGACGGATCATAGGGGGCATGCCTGGTCCCCATGTCATCCGCGGTTCGGTCGTGCTCCCCGAGGGCGAGCTCGCCTGGCGCTTTTCGCGTTCCTCGGGGCCCGGCGGCCAGCACGTCAACACCTCCGACTCGCGCGTGGAGCTGATGTTCGACCTCGGTGCGACGAACGCGCTGCCGGAGGTGTGGAAGGAGCGCGCGCTGGAGCGGCTCGCGGCGAGGCTGGTGGACGGGGTGGTGACCGTACGGGCCTCCGAGCACCGGTCGCAGCTGCGCAACCGGGAGATGGCGCTGGTCCGGATGGCTTCGCTGCTGGCGGAGGCGACCGCGCCGCCGCCGAAGGCGCGCCGTGCGACGAAGATCCCCCGGGGGATCAATGAGCGCCGCCTGCGCGAGAAGAAGGCCCGCGCCGAGACCAAGCGCGGCCGCACCGGCCGGGACTGGTAGCCCCGGCCGGGAGCGACAGCCCCGGCGGCCGCGGGCCGGCGGCCCGCGCCCTACTGCGCGAGGTGCCGGTAGCGGCCCCGGAAGTACGTCAGCGGCGGGGAGTCCGGGGAGGGCAGCGAGGCGCCGAGCACGCGGCCGATGACCAGGGTGTGGTCACCCGCCTCGACGCGGTTCTCCGTACGGCACTCCAGGGTGGCGAGGGCGCCGGTCAGCAGCGGGGCGCCGGAGATCGGGCCCCGCTCGTAGGGCAGGTCGGCGAAGAGCAGGCGGTCGCTGATGCGGCCCTTCATCGAGAAGCGGCCCGCGACCTGGAGCTGGTGGTCGGCGAGGACCGAGACCGCCCACAGCGGCTGCTCGGCGAGCAGGTCGTCCATCCGGGAGCCCTCGCGCAGGCTCACCAGGACCAGCGGCGGTTCCAGGGACACCGACAGGAAGGCGGTCGCCGTCATGCCGACGTCCTCCCCCCGCGGCCCGTCGGCCGTCAGCGGGGTCTCGTGCGCGGTGATCAGGCACACGCCCGCCGCCAGCCGGGCCATCGCGGCCCGGAACTCGTCGTTGCTCACCCCCTCAGGATGGGGTGTCGGGGCGGGAGGCGTCGTTGCGGGGGTCGTCTTGAGCACACGGAAACGCTAATCTCGGGCCCTTCGCCGCACATCGGGCCGTGGCCCGAACCGTGTCCCCGCCCCATGACCTAGGCCGAGGCGTATCGTTTGCTCCCGGGAAGGCCAGGCCCTGTTGCGCCCGTTCGGTCATCTCATGTGACTTGAGTCACAGAGGGCAAGATTTGTTGACCCTGTGTACCTGCCGCACAGCTCACTGTGATTCAGTGGACGGGACACCGCAACGAAACGACGATGACAAACCTGGAGTTGCTGTCGAGGTCTCGGGGAGAGCGAGCAATGGAGACCGAGTCGGAGCCGTACGTCCGTCTTGCGACCCTGCGGCAGCTGCACCGGGTGGTGGCCGAGCTCAATACGGCCCGGAGCCTGGCGGACACTCTGCAGACCGTCGTGGACGGCATCGTCGTGGGCCTCGGCTACGAACTCGCCTGTGTCAACCTCGTACGCCCTGACGGTGATCTCGTCGTCGCCGCCTTCGCCGGCGACCCCGCGGCCGAGGCTCTCATCACCGGCCGCGTCGGCTCCCGGAACTCCTGGGAACGCCGTCTGACGATGGGTGAGAACTGGGACGGCCTGCGCTTCATCCCGCACACCGAGGGCTGGGTCCTCATGGAGGACGACGTCCCCCAGTGGCACACGGAAGGCCCCGAACCGCGCTTCGAGGACGAGTGGCACCCCGAGGACCGGCTCTATGCCCCCATGTATGCGTCCGGCGGGGAACTTCTGGGTGTCATTTCGGTGGACAGACCGCGCAACGGCCGCCGCCCCGGCGCCTGGGGACGCGAGGCACTCCAGATGTACGCCTTCCAGGCGGCGATTGCGATCAGCAATGCCAGACTCCGAGCAAACATGCAGCGGGCCCTCGTCCGGCTGGAGCGCGAGCAGCAGGCGCTGCGGGCGAGCGAGGAGTCCTTCAGGCAGGCCTTCGAGTACGCGCCCAGCGGCATGGCCATCGCCGAGATGGGCGGCGACCAGCACGGCAGGCTGCTGCGCACCAACGACGCGCTGTGCCGGCTGCTGGGCCGGCCCGCCTCCGTCCTGCGCCGGTACTCCTTCTCCGACCTCGTCCACCCCGAGGACATCGGCACCCTGCTGCGCACCTCCGCCGAGGGCGGCCGCGCCGAGCTGCGCCTCGGGCGGCGCGACGGCACGTATGTATGGGTCTCGCTGCGCAACTCCGTCGTCGCGGACGCCGCCGACGGGCCGCGCTTCCTGCTCACGCACGTCGAGGACATCGAGGAGCGCAAGCGCCACGAGCTGCAGCTCGCGCACCGCGCCAGCCACGACTCGCTGACCGGTCTGCCCAACAGCGCCGAGCTGCGCGCCCGGCTCGGGGCGCGGCTGTGCCGCCGCCCGCAGTCCGTGCGGGCCACCGCCGTGGAGGCGCTGGACGCGGCCTACGAGGGCCGCGAGGGCGTGCACGCGGGTGGCCGCCACGCGGGCGGCCACGAGACGGGGGGTGGTGCCGGCGACCACGGCTTTCAACCCGACGGCCCCGACCGCTTCCCCGGGTCCGACCCCTTCGAGCTCCCCGGCGGGCCCGGCGCGCCCGGCGGGAGCATGGGCCCGCTGGTGCCCGGCCCCGGCACGGCGGGGGCGTACGACCACCACGTGCACACGGTGGCCCCCGCGACCGACATCGACGACGGCACGAAGGGGCTCGCGGTGCTCTTCTGCGACCTCGACGGCTTCAAGTCGATCAACGACCGGTTCGGGCACCACACGGGTGACGCGGTCCTGATCGAGGTGGCCCGGCGGCTGACGACCTGCGTCAGGGACGGTGACACCGTCGCCCGGCTGGGTGGTGACGAGTTCGTCGTGCTCGCCGACGGGCTCGGCGCCGCCGACGCCGCCGATCTGGCCGTCCGGCTGCGCAGCGCGATCATCCCGCCCATCCGGGTGGACGGCCGCGCGGTCCGTGTGGGAGCCAGTTTCGGCATCGGCTGGGCCAGCTGCGGCATGTCGGCGGACGAGGTGCTGCGCTCCGCCGACCAGCGGATGTACATCGAGAAAAGGTCCCGTTCCAAAGCACACCGCAGGGCCGGCTGAGGCGATCGGCCGCCCGTGGGCGCACCTGTTCGGGGTAGGCTCCCGTGGGTCGAAAGGAGTGACCTGCGATGACGACGCCCGCGAACAACAACCCGAACGGTGGGGCGAACCAGCCCGAGGACGACGATCCGTTCGGCTACCTCTACGCGGACGGCCAGGCCGCCGGTGCCACCTCGCCCGCCCAGGGTGGATACGGCTACCCCGGCTCCACGGCCGGAGGTCACCCCGGCGCGCAGCCCGGCGTCCCCCGCACCTCGCACCACCAGGTGCGTACGGTCGGTGAGCGGACCTACGGCGGCGCCCAGCGCGGCCCCGTCCCCCAACAGGGCGGCGGGCAGCAGCCCCCGGCGTCCTACCAGGCGCAGTACCAGGCCCCGGAAGCGCTCCAGGCGGGCGGCTACGGCGTCCCGCCGCAGCAGCAGCCCCCGCAGCCCTACACCCAGCAGATGGCCGCCCCGGGCGGCCACGGCGGAGGCGGCGGGTCCGGCCGCAAGGGCCTGCTCATCGCGGCGGTCGCGGTGGTCGCCGCGGTCGTGATCGGCATCGGCGCGGCCCTGGCCTTCGGCGGCAAGGACAAGGAGAAGGACAAGAACGCCGCCAACCCCAACCAGCAGTCGGCGGCCCCGCAGAACCCGTCCAGCCCGCCTCCGAGCTCCCCGCAGCCCTCCCAGGCCCCGCTGCCGAAGGGCGAGGCGGCCGGAGCGGGCATGTCCATCACGGGCGGCGCGGTCCTGATGAACGCGGTGCCGGGGGCGAAGAGCTCGGGCGGCCAGTACGTCGGCAATTTCAACCAGCCCGGCGCGGCCGTGACCTGGACCCTGGACGCGCCCAAGGCCGGGAAGTACAAGTTCTACGTGCGGTTCGGCATCCCCGGTGAGGACGCCAACGGCACCCTGACCGTCAACGGCAAGCCGAACGAGGCCCCGATCAGCATGCGCAACTTCGCCAAGTCGCCCAAGGGTGACTGGGAGAAGGGCTGGCAGACGACCTGGGGCCAGGTCAGCCTCGAAAAGGGCACCAACACGATCAAGCTGTCGTGTGAGGCCGGCAACAGCTGCAACGTCAACATCGACCAGCTGTGGCTGGAGCAGCTCTGACCTCCTCGGCCGCCTCCTGGTGCGGTTGCGGCACTAGCCGGCCTGCGTGACCTTTACCGACCCCCGTACCTCCTCGTAGGTGCGGGGGTCGAATTCTCCCGCCGCCGGGGCGCACACCGTCGCCGCCGAGAGGGCGACGGCGCGGATCAGCCGGGCCGGCCAGTCCAGGCCCTCGGTGAGCGCCGACAGCAGGCCCGCGACCGCGGAGTCCCCGGCGCCGGTGGGGTTGCCGGACAGGACGCGCGGCGGGGCCGCCTGCCAGGTGCCCTGGGCGGTGGCGGCGAGCAGCCCGTCCGGGCCGAGCGAGGTGACCACCGCGTGCGCGCCCCGGCGGCGGGCGTCCCGGGTGGCGGGCAACGGGTCCCGGGATCCGGTCAGCTCGGCGAGCTCGGCTGCGTTCGGCTTGATCACCTCGGGGCGGGCGGCGACCCCGCGGCGCAGCGCCTCGCCGCTGGTGTCGAGCAGGACGGGTACGCCGGCCGCGCGGGCAGCCCGTACGAGAACGGCGTACGCGCCCACCGGCACGCCCGGGGGCAGGCTGCCGCACAGGGCCACCGCGCGGGCGCCCGCGAGGAGGTCCTCGTACCGGCCGAGGAACGCGGTCCACTCGGCGGAACCGATCAGCGGGCCCGGCTCGTTGAACTGCGTGGTGTCGCCCGAGGCCTCGTCGACCACGGCCAGGGTGCGGCGGGTGGTTCCCGCGCAGGGGACCAGGGCGTCGGTCACCCCGGGGCAGCCGGCGAGCAGTTCGGTCACGACCGCGCCGGTGCGGCCGCCCGCGAAGCCGGTCGCCGTCGCCTCGTGGCCGAGGGCCGCCAGGACCCGGGCGACGTTGACGCCCTTGCCGCCGGGGCGCTCGGTGACGTCGGTGACCCGGTGCGAGGCGTGCGGGTGCAGCCGCGGCACGCGGTAGGTGACGTCGAGTGCGGTGTTGAGCGTCACGGTCAGGATCATGGGCCACCCCGGTCTTCCTCGGTGCCGGGATCATGCCAAACGAAGAGCGGTCGGCCCAGTCCTCCGGGCCGACCGCTTCCGTGCGTACAGCCGCTTGGCCGCCGGATCTCCGTCGGATCTCTCGTCGGATCTCTTGTCGGATCGCCGCTCAGGCGACCGGGTTGACGATCCATTCGCCGCGCCGCATGACGCCCTTGACGTCGAAGGCGGCGTCCAGGACCACCAGGTCGGCGTACTTCCCGGGCTCCAGCGAGCCGACCTGGTCGTACAGGCCGAGCAGCTTGGCCGGGTTGGCGGAGATCGCCTGGACCACGGACTCGACGGGCAGCTCGTCCACGGTCACCGACCGCTTGAACGCGGTGTCCAGGGTGAGGGTGGAGCCGGCGATCGAGCCGCCCTCGACCAGGCGGGCCACGCCCTCCTTGACCTCGACCTCCAGCGGACCGAGGTGGTAGATCCCGTCGCCGAAGCCGGCCGCGTCCATCGCGTCGGTGATCAGCGCCACGCGGTGCGCGCCCGCGTGGTGGAAGGCCAGCTCCAGCATGGCCGGGTGCAGGTGCGTGCCGTCGTTGATCAGCTCGACGGTGACCCGCTCGTCCTCCAGCAGCGCCGCGATCGGGCCCGGGGCGCGGTGCTCCATGCCCGGCATCGCGTTGTAGAGGTGGGTGGCCACGGTCGCGCCCGCGTCGATGGCCTGGCGCGTCTGGTCGTACGTGGAGTCCGTGTGGCCGATCGCGGCGATCACCCCGTGCTCGGCCAGCAGCCGTACGGAGTCCAGGCCGCCCGGCAGCTCGGTGGCGAGGGTGAACATGCGGGCGGCGCCGTGTGCGGCGTCGACCAGCTTGCGGACCTCGGCCGGGTCGGGGTCGCGGAGCAGGTCCTCCTTGTGGGCGCCCTTGCGGCAGGGGTTGATGAACGGCCCCTCGAAGTGGATGCCCGCGATCTCGCCCTGCTGGGTCAGCTCGGCGAGGAGTCCGGCGCGGCGGGCCAGCTCGTCGAGGTCGCCCGTGACGGTGGAGGCGACCAGGGTGGTGGTGCCGTGCTCGCGGTGGGTCCGCACGCCCTTGAGGACCTCCTCGGCGGTGCCGGAGGTGAAGGACGCGCCGCCGCCGCCGTGGTTGTGCATGTCCACGAAGCCGGGGACGATCCAGTGCCCGGAGAGGTCGACGACGCGCGCGTCCTCGCGGGCGCTGCCGGCGATGCGGTCGCCGTCGACGATGACGCGGCCGCCCGCCACGGTCCCGGTGGGCAGCACCACCCCGGCGCCGGTCAGGACGGTGCTGTGAGCGCTTCCGGACATCAGGCGGGTACCTCCGTGGCGAGTAGATCCCAGGCGAGCAGCCCTGCGCCCAGGCATCCGGCGGTGTCCCCGAGGGCCGCCGGGACGATGTGGGGCAGCCGCTGGAACGTCACGCGTTCCTCGACGGCCGTCCTGAGTGGTGTGAACAAGGTTTCCCCGGCCTCGGCGAGCCCGCCACCGATGATCAGCGTGCGCGGGTCCAGCAGGGTGATCGCCGTGACCAGCCCGTCGGCGAGCGCGCCGACGGCGGCCAGCCAGACCTCGCGGGCGCGCTCGTCGCCGGATTCGACGGCCTTGGCGCAGTCCGCGGCGTCGGCCTCGGGGTCGCCGGAGGCGCTCGCCCAGGCGCGGCTGACGGCGGAGGCGGAGGCGAGGGTCTCCAGGCAGCCGTGCTGGCCGCAGCCGCAGGCGGGGCCGCCGGGGCGGACCACGATGTGGCCGATCTCGCCCGCGTAGCCGTGGGCGCCCGCCTCGATGCGGCCGGCGATGCCGATGGCGCCGGCGATGCCGGTGCCGAGCGGGACGAAGAGGAACCGGTCGGCGCCGCGGCCCGCGCCGATGCGGCCCTCGGCGAGTCCGCCCGTGCGCACGTCGTGTCCGAGGGCGACGGGGATGCCGCCCAGGCGTCTGCTGAGCAGTGCGCGCATCGGTACGTCGCGCCAGCCCAGGTTCGCCGCGTAGACGGCGATCCCGTTCTCGGAGTCGACGATGCCGGGGACGGCGACCCCTGCGGCGGAGGCGGTCGCGCCGTAGCGCTCCCGGCCGAGGGCGAGGAGCTCGGCGGCGAAGTCCTGGATCGTCTCGACGACGGCTTCGGCGCCCCGCTCACGGCCGGTGGCGCGGCGCGCCTCGTGGAGCAGGGTGCCGTCGGCGGCGACCAGGGCGGCCTTCATCCCTGTGCCGCCCACATCGAGGGCGATGACGTGTTCAACGGGTTTCACGGGTGACAGTCTCGCGTGCTCGAAGGGGAAAGGTCTAGTCCACTGAGAGGGATTGTTGAGCCGCCATACAAATTCACGGGCGGAGGCGCGGGGGAGAGCCGGTGAAGAGGAAGGAAAGAGGAAGGGGAGAGACGTCGTCCGGATGTGGCAGAGCCGCCAAAGTGGTGTAGACCTTACGTGGATCGTACGTACAACAAGGGGTGGCAAGAGAACTGTGAAGCGCCGTTACCTGAGCTTGGCCGCGTCCGGCGCCGCACTGTGCCTGACCGCGGTGACGCTGACGGGCTGCGGGGCCGTGTCGGGCCTCACCGGGGACAACGAGGTGACCCTGCGGGTCGTGGCGGCCGACTACGGAGACAATCCGCAGAACTCCTCGGCGGGGTACTGGAAGGAGCTCGCCGCCTCCTTCGAGAAGGGCCACCCCGGGATCGACGTCGAGGTCAGCGTCTACTCCTGGTCGGAGGTCGACGCCAAGGTCGCCGAGATGGTCAAGGCCGGCAAGGCCCCCGACATCGCGCAGATCGGCGCGTACGCCGACTACGCCGCCGACGGCAAGCTCTACACCGCCGACGAGCTGCTCTCCGTGTCGACGGAAGCCGACTTCCTGGCGCCGCTCGCCGACGCCGGCAAGGTCAAGCGGGTCCAGTACGGGCTGCCCTTCGTGGCCAGCACCCGCCAGCTCTTCTACAACGAGAAGCTGCTGACGGACGCCGGGGTCATCCCCAAGGACTCCAAGACCGGCTGGCAGCCCAAGACCTGGGCGGACCTCGAAGCGGCCGCCAAGAAGCTCAAGGCCGCGGGCGCCCCGACCCCCTTCGCTCTGCCGCTGGGCCGCGAGGAGGCGCAGGCCGAGACGATGATGTGGCTCCTGTCGGGCGGTGGCGGCTACACCGACAACGAGGAGGCGTACGCGATCGACTCCCCGGAGAACATCAAGACCTTCGAGTTCCTGCGGGACAAGCTGGTCGGACAGGGGCTGACCGGCCCCGTCGAGCCCGGCAAGCTCGACCGGCAGGCCGCCTTCGAGGCCTTCACGCGGGGCGAGGTCGGCATGCTCAACGGGCACCCGACGCTGCTGAAGCAGGCGGGCGAGAAGGGCCTGAAGTTCGGCATGACGGCCATGCCGACGGTCGACGGGACCGAGCACTCCGCGATGGGCGTCGCCGACTGGGTGATGGCGTTCAAGAACGGGCACCGCACGGAGTCCGGGAAGTTCCTGGACTACCTGTACGAGGCCAAGAACGTGACGGCCTTCACCAACCGCTACGACCTGCTCCCCGTGACGACCAGCGGCTACCGGGCGATGGACGCGGGCACCGGGGGCGCGTCGGCGCAGCTCAAGACCTTCCTGCAGGCCCTGCCGAACGCGCGGCTGTACCCGGTCGGCAAGAAGTCCTGGGCGGGCGTGAGCGAGGACGTCAAGCAGAACATCGGCAAGAGCGTGCAGCCGGGCGGGCAGCCGGAGAAGGTCCTGGAGGGCATCGCGGGCGCCGCGCGGGCGGCCGATCCGCGCTGACGCACCGCCGCCCGGTGGCTGTCAGCGGGCGGCGTTAATCTGGCGGTATGACGGACGAGGGGCGGCTGACCGCTGAGGAAGCGGCCGTGCTCGCGTACGAGGGCCGCACCTGGCCGGGGCCCGGGGCCAAGGAGCGGGCCATACGGGAAGGGCTGGGGATGGCCCCGGTCCGGTACTACCAGCTGCTCAACGCGCTGATGGACGACCCGCGGGCGCTGGAGCACGCGCCGGGCACGGTGAACCGGCTGCGACGCATCCGCGAGGCCCAGCGGGCCCGGAGATGACGGGGCGGGGGCGGCCGGCACGGACGTGGTGCGCGCCGTAGCCGTCGCCCGGCGGGCCCGTTAGGGTCGTCCGTATGGGGAGCCGTCCGCACGACCTGCCGATGCCCGTCACCGCCGCCGGACGCGAGGGGCTCGACGCCCTGCTCCGGTCACCCCGCCGCTCCGTGGTCGCCCTCGACTTCGACGGCACCCTCGCCGAGATCGTCCCCGACCCGGACCAGGCGCGGGCCCACCCCGGGGCCGTCCCCGCGCTCGCCGCGCTGGCCCCCCAGGTGGCGTCGGTGGCCGTGGTCACCGGCCGGCCCGCCGGGGTCGCGGTCCGGTACGGGGGCTTCGCGGGCGTGCCGGGGCTCGAACACCTGGTGGTCCTGGGGCACTACGGGGCCGAGCGGTGGGACGCGGTGACCGGGATCGTTCACGCGCCCGCCGAACACCCCGGGGTGGCGGCCGTACGGGCCGAGCTGCCGGGGTTCCTGGACGCGATCGGGGCGTGGCGCGGCACCTGGATCGAGGAGAAGGGCCAGGCGCTGGCGGTCCACACCCGGCGGGCCTCGGACCCCGCCGCGGCCTTCGAGGCCCTGCGCGAACCCCTGGCCGAACTCGCCGCGCGGCACGGGCTCATGGTGGAGCCGGGCCGGTCCGTGCTGGAGCTGAGGCCGCCGGGCATGGACAAGGGCGTGGCGCTGTCGGAGTACCTGGCCGAGACGGGGGCGGAGGCCGTGCTGTACGCCGGGGACGACCTGGGCGACCTGGCGGCGTACTCGGCGGTGGAGAAACTGCGGACGGAAGGCCTGCCGGGGCTGCTGGTGTGCAGTGGCTCGGCGGAGGTCCCGGAACTGTCCTCCCGGGCCGACCTCGTCCTCCCCGGCCCGGCGGAGGTCACCGGCTTCCTGTCCCTCCTCGCCGCTGCGCTGGCCGGCCGGGCCTGAGCTTGCGCGCGCGGTGCCGTTGCCGGGGCTCCGCCCGGACCCCGCGCCGCAAACGCCGGCGGGGCTGGATGTGGGCCGATGCCGCCTTTTACAGCGCCGCCCGGCACACCAGCCCCGCCGGCGTTCAGGCCCGGAGGTCGGCCAGCTGGGCCGTGAACCACCGGGCCGGAGGAAGGGCGGTCGCGGCGGCCGCCAGCCGCTTCGTACGCTCCGCCCGCTCCGCCTCCGGCATGGACAGCGCCGCGTGCAACGCCTCCGCCGTCTGCGTGACGTCGTACGGGTTCACCGTCAGCGCGTCCTCGCGGAGCTCCGCGTACGCCCCCGCCCCCGTCGACAGCACCAGCACGCATCCCGCCTCCGACACCACCGGGATCTCCTTCGCCACCAGGTTCATCCCGTCCCGCACCGGGTTCACCAGCGCCACGTCCGCCAGCCGGTACGCCGCCAGCGAGCGCGCGAAATCGTCCTGCACCGACACCAGCACCGGCTGCCAGTCCTCCGTGCCGAACTCCGCGTTGATCTCCGCCGCCAGCTCCGCCACCGACTCCGTGTACGTCCGGTACACCGCCAGGTCCTGCCGCGACGGGTACGCGGAAGCCAGGTGCACCACCCGCTCCTGCCACTCGGGGTGGACCGTCAGCAGCTCCCGGTAGGCCAGCAGGCCGCGCAGGATGTTCTTCGACAGCTCGGTCCGGTCCACCCGCACGATCGTCTTGCGGCCCGCGACCTCCGCCCGCAGCCCCGCCAGCTTGTCGTCCACCTCCGGCCGGTGCGCCAGCGCCCGCAGCTCGTCCGCGTCGACCCCGAGCGGGTACGGGGTCACCTCGGTGAAGCGGCGCCCGCCGTGACCGGTGTGCAAGACCCCGCGCTGCTGCGGCTCCGCGACGCCGGTCGCGTCGTCCATGGCCGCGCCGCTGATGAAGCCGGCCGCCCACTCCCACGTGTGGAAGCCCAGCCGGTCCGCCCCGAGCATCCCCCACAGCAGCTGGCCGCGGACGTCGTCCGGGAGCATGCGCAGGAAGTCGGGGGACGCCCACGGCGTGTGCGTGAAGTGCCCGATCCGCAGGTCCGGCCGCAGTTCCCGCAACTGCCCCGGCACCAGTGCCAGGTGGTAGTCCTGGACCAGCACGCAGGCCCCGTCGGCCGCCTCCTCGGCAAGAGCCCCGGCGAAGGCCCGGTTGTACGCCACGTACGAGTCCCACTGCCGCCGGAACTCCGCGTCGAAGACCGGCGTGCGCGGGCTGTCGTACAGGTGGTGGTGGGCGAACCACAGCACCGAGTTCGCGATGCCGTTGTAGGCGTCGTCGTACACCGTGGGATCGATGTCCAGCATCCGGACACCCGGCTCGGCCACGCCCCGGCGCACCGCCTCCCGGTCCGCCTCGGACAGCGCGGCGCAGATCCACAGCGCCCCCGGCTGCTGCGCGAGCGCCGCGGAGAGGCCGGAGACGAGACCGCCCCCGCCGCGCCGGGCGCTGAGGCCGCCGTCGGCGGCGAGGGCGTACGAGAGCGGGCCGCGGTTGGCGGCGACGAGTACCTGAGAAGCCATGCGGCGAACCTAGCCCGGGCCGCCCCCGCTCAAACGTCCGGGCGAAACACCCCGCCCGCTCACGCCACGCGGCGCCGCGCGTACTCCTCGATCTCCCGCATGGGCGGCCGCTCCTCCGTGTCCACCGCGTACGTGCGCGGGATGAAGCCGTCCGGCCCGCGCTCGAACTGCGTCAGCTCCGGCCGTACGAGGTGCCCGCGCGAGAGGCGCAGCTGGGCCGTGCGGTAGATCGCCGCGGCCATCCGGCCCAGCGCCTGGCCGTCCTGGTGGCGGTGCAGCCGTACGCCCACGTCCACCTGGGCCAGCGCGTCCAGCCCGACCGTGTGCAGCGCGTCCACCAGCAGGCCCAGCTCGACGCCGTAGCCGACGGGGAAGGGCAGGCGCTCCAGCAGGGAGCGGCGTACGGCGTACTCACCGCCCAGCGGCTGGACGAAACCGGCCAGTCTCGGCCAGTGCAGATTGAGCAGCGGACGCGCCACCAGCTCGGTGACCCGCCCGCCCTGGCCCGGGGCGTCGCCCAGCGGGCGGTCGTACATCGCCTTGACGAACTGCACGTCCGGGTCGGTCAGCAGCGGGCCGACGATCCCGGACACGAAGGTGGCGGAGAAGTCGCGCAGGTCGGCGTCGACGAAGCAGACGACGTCGCCGGTGGTGGCCAGCAGCGAGCGCCACAGCACCTCGCCCTTGCCGGGCAGGGGCTCGATCCGCGGCAGGATCTCGTCGCGGTGCACCACCCGGGCGCCGGCCTTCGCCGCGACCTCCGCCGTGCGGTCGGTGGAGCCCGAGTCGATCACGACCAGTTCGTCCACCAGGGGCAGCGGCAGTCCCTCGATCAGATCGCGCCGGATCACCTCGACGATGTCGCCGACCGTCGCCTCCTCGTCGAGCGCCGGCAGCACCACGCTGACCGTGGTCCCCGCCGCCCGCTTGGCGCGAAGCAGCTGGTCGAGCGGTCGGTCGGCGGCGGACCAGGAGCGGTCTGCCAACCAGCGCTCCACCTCTTCCAGCACCTTCTGCACTCCCTGGGTCGTCCGAAATGTGATCCATCTCGCGGTTCGGACGGCTGTCTCAACCGCCCGGGCCTTCGGTTACAGTCTTGAACAACGCGAAGGTCCACCGCATGCCGGGGGTCCCCGCGTACAAACGCCCGGGCGCGCCATGGAGCGCGTCGCCCGGTGCCATACCGCTCATCCAGAGGGGCAGAGGGACACGGCCCGTTGAAGCCCCGGCAACCCTCCAGTCGGTTCTCGCGATGCGTTTTGCGCACCCACGCGAGGTCCCCGGCTAGGGAAGGTGCCAATTCCGTCTCATGGCGAAGTGCGCCATGGGGAAGATGAGGAGAAAGGGCCTCGCCGTCATGGCTGCACAGACTGTCGCCACCTCTGCCAACCCGGGAACCGTCGATCTCGGACCCGCCACCGGCCTTTCCTGTCGCGAGTGTGGTACCCGCTTCGAGCTCGGTCCCATCTTCGCGTGCGTCGAGTGTTTCGGACCGCTGGAAGTCGCCTACGACCTTCCCACCGGTGACCCCGAGGCCCTGCGTGCCGCGATCGAGGCCGGCCCGAACAACATCTGGCGCTACGCGCCGCTGCTGCCCGTCCCGGCCGACGTGGCCTCCAAGCCGAGCCTGAACCCGGGCTTCACCAAGCTCGTGGACGCGGCCAACCTGGCCAAGGAGCTCGGCGTCACCGGCAAGCTCTACGTCAAGGACGACTCCGGCAACCCGACGCACTCCTTCAAGGACCGCGTCGTGGCCATCGCCGTGGAGGCCGCCCGCGCCTTCGGCTTCACCACCCTGTCCTGCTCCTCCACCGGCAACCTGGCCGGCGCCGTCGGCGCCGCGGCCGCCCGGGCCGGCTTCCGCTCGTGCGTGTTCATCCCGCACGACCTGGAGCAGGGCAAGGTCGTCATGGCCGGTGTGTACGGCGGCGATCTGATCGGCATCGAGGGCAACTACGACGACGTCAACCGCTTCTGCTCCGAGCTCATCGGCGACCCGCTGGGCGAGGGTTGGGGCTTCGTCAACGTCAACCTCCGCCCGTACTACGGCGAGGGCTCCAAGACGCTGGCGTACGAGATCTGCGAGCAGCTCGGCTGGCAGCTGCCCGACCAGATCGTGATCCCGATCGCGTCCGGCTCGCAGCTCACCAAGATCGACAAGGGTCTGCAGGAGCTCATCAAGCTGGGCCTGGTCGAGGACAAGCCGTACAAGATCTTCGGCGCCCAGGCCGAGGGCTGCTCCCCGGTGTCGACCGCCTTCAAGGCCGGCCACGAGGTGGTGCGCCCGCAGAAGCCGAACACCATCGCCAAGTCGCTGGCCATCGGCAACCCGGCGGACGGCCCGTACGTCCTGGACATCGCCCGCCGCACCGGCGGCTACGTCGAGGACGTCAATGACGAGCAGGTCGTCGAGGCCATCAAGATCCTGGCGCAGACCGAGGGCATCTTCGCCGAGACCGCGGGCGGCGTGACCGTCGGCGTGACGAAGAAGCTCATCGAGAACGGGCAGCTCGACCCGGCGCTGACCACCGTGATCCTGAACACCGGTGACGGCCTGAAGACCCTGGAGGCGGTGGCCGCGGACAGCGGGCAGACCGCCACCATCCGCCCCAGCCTGGACGCGTTCCGCGCCGCCGGCCTGGCCTGACCCTCCCCTGCACTCCGGAAAGGCAGTAGCGCCATGAGCGTCAACGTCCGCATCCCCACCATCCTGCGCACCTACACCGGCGGCAAGGCCGAGGTCCCCGCCGAGGGCACGACCCTCGCCGAGGTCATCGAGTCCCTGGAGAAGAGCCACCCGGGCATCGCCGCGCGCGTCCTGGACGACCAGGGCAAGCTGCGCCGCTTCGTGAACGTCTACGTCAACGACGACGACGTGCGCTTCGAGGGAGGGCTGCAGGCGGCCACGCCGGAGGGCGCCGGGGTCTCGATCATTCCGGCCGTCGCGGGCGGCTGCCGCTGATCCGGCGGCGTGCGATTGAGTGCTGCTGACACGTAAAACCTAGAATTGCCCCCTCCGGTAATAAGCGGAGGGGGCAATTCTGCTTGATTGGGCGCGGTAGAGTTGGGGAAGTCCCCTCCGCTGTTCTTGCCTACCGCATATGAGCGGGTCGTGTGAGGGTTGACATTGAGTCAACATGCAAGCGCGCTATGGGGTGTTTGAGGCCCTATGCCGGGTCCGAGTTGCCCGGGAAGATGCCAGCATTTCACTCTATTTCAATCTTTCCCCGTGTCCAGAATTCTCGTCGGATTGACCTGTTGCAGACAGCAGCGGTGCGGATACATTCAGCCCCGGTCGAGGCGTTCCGGCGCAAGTTCTGACCCGGGACCGCGAAGTGCGGTCCCGCGCAAGGGCCAGTAATAGGGGAGTTAGGCATGGCTCAGGGCACCGTCAAGTGGTTCAACGCGGAGAAGGGCTACGGCTTCATCGCGGTCGACGGTGGTGCGGATGTGTTCGTCCACTACAGCGCCATCCAGATGGACGGATACCGCACCCTTGAAGAGGGTCAGCGGGTCGAGTTCGAGATCTCGCAGGGCCAGAAGGGTCCGCAGGCGGACATGGTCAAGCTCGCACTCGGCTAGTCCCGGCGCGATCGACCACCGACGCCACGTATACGAGGGGCCCACATCCTGGACACGGGATGTGGGCCCCTCGCGCGTCGTGCCCGATCGGCCCTGTCCCACCTGCCTCTTCGCCGGGCGTTGCCCGAAGCCGCTTGCACTCGCGGGGGTCGAGTGCTAATCATTGGCGTTAGCACTCTCCAGGTGAGAGTGCTACTAAGACGAGGACCGGGTCGGTGAGGCCCGCAGGGTCCGGCGGGAAGGAACCGCCGGGCACTCAGGCCGTCCGTCGCGGGCGCGGGCGCGGTCCGGGAGCAATCCACCGCTGTCCGGGAGGACCACTTCAGATGGCCAAGATCATTGCGTTCAACGAGGAGGCCCGGCGCGGTCTCGAGCGAGGCATGAACCAGCTCGCCGACGCCGTCAAGGTCACCCTTGGCCCCAAGGGTCGCAACGTCGTCCTTGAGAAGAAGTGGGGCGCCCCCACGATCACCAACGACGGCGTCTCCATCGCCAAGGAGATCGAGCTCGAGGACCCGTACGAGAAGATCGGCGCCGAGCTGGTCAAGGAAGTCGCCAAGAAGACGGACGACGTCGCCGGCGACGGTACGACCACCGCCACCGTGCTCGCCCAGGCGCTGGTCCGCGAGGGCCTGCGCAACGTGGCCGCCGGTGCGAACCCGATGGCCCTCAAGCGCGGTATCGAGAAGGCCGTCGAGGCCGTCTCCGCCGCCCTGCTCGACCAGGCCAAGGACGTGGAGACCAAGGAGCAGATCGCTTCGACCGCCTCCATCTCCGCCGCCGACACCCAGATCGGCGAGCTCATCGCCGAGGCCATGGACAAGGTCGGCAAGGAAGGCGTCATCACGGTCGAGGAGTCCCAGACCTTCGGTCTGGAGCTCGAGCTCACCGAGGGCATGCGCTTCGACAAGGGCTACATCTCGGCGTACTTCGCCACCGACATGGAGCGTATGGAGTCGGCTCTCGACGACCCGTACATCCTGATCGTCAACTCGAAGATCGGCTCGGTCAAGGACCTGCTGCCGCTCCTCGAGAAGGTCATGCAGTCCGGCAAGCCGCTGCTGATCATCGCCGAGGACGTCGAGGGCGAGGCCCTCTCGACCCTGGTCGTCAACAAGATCCGCGGCACCTTCAAGTCCGTTGCCGTCAAGGCCCCGGGCTTCGGCGACCGCCGCAAGGCCATGCTCGGCGACATCGCCATCCTCACCGGTGGCACGGTCATCTCCGAGGAGGTCGGCCTCAAGCTCGAGAACGCGGGCCTGGACCTGCTGGGCCGCGCCCGCAAGGTCGTCATCACCAAGGACGAGACCACCATCGTCGACGGTGCCGGTGACAGCGACCAGGTCGCCGGTCGCGTGAACCAGATCCGCGCCGAGATCGAGAACTCCGACTCGGACTACGACCGCGAGAAGCTCCAGGAGCGCCTCGCGAAGCTGGCCGGCGGCGTGGCCGTCATCAAGGCCGGCGCCGCGACCGAGGTCGAGCTCAAGGAGCGCAAGCACCGCATCGAGGACGCCGTTCGCAACGCGAAGGCGGCCGTCGAGGAGGGCATCGTCGCCGGTGGCGGCGTGGCCCTGCTCCAGGCCTCCGCGGTCTTCGAGAAGCTCGAGCTCACGGGCGACGAGGCGACCGGCGCCAACGCCGTGCGTCTGGCCCTGGAGGCCCCGCTCAAGCAGATCGCCGTCAACGGTGGTCTCGAGGGTGGCGTCGTCGTCGAGAAGGTGCGCAACCTCCCGATCGGTCACGGCCTCAACGCCGCGACCGGCGAGTACGTCGACATGATCGCCGAGGGCATCATCGACCCGGCGAAGGTCACCCGCTCTGCCCTGCAGAACGCGGCGTCGATCGCGGCCCTCTTCCTCACCACCGAGGCCGTCATCGCCGACAAGCCCGAGAAGGCCGGCGCCGGCGCGCCGGGCGGCATGCCGGGCGGTGACATGGACTTCTGATCGGCTGCGGCTCCGGCCGCCGGTTGATCGGCTGTTCTCGAACGAGGGCGGCACCTCCACGGGGGTGCCGCCCTCGGGCGTTCCCGCGGCCCGCTGGAGGCCCGCCTGCCCGGCCCGTGGGACACGGCGCCGCGGACCGGGCGGGTTTGGTTGACTGCTGGCATGACTGACTTGTTCGTCAAGATCTGCGGTCTGAAGACTGCGCACGACGTCGACGTGGCCGTGGCGGCAGGGGCCGATGCCGTCGGCTTCGTCTTCGCGCCCGGCAGCCCGCGGACGGTCGACGCCGCCACCGCCCGGGCGCTGGTCGCGCGGGTGCCGGACGGGGTGCTCACCGTCGGGGTGTTCCGGGGGCAGCCGGTGGGGGAGGTGCGGCGGTTCGCCGAGGAGAGCGGCGTACGGGGCGTACAGCTGCACGGCGAGGAGGGCCCCGAGGACTTCGCGGCGCTGCGCGCCGAAGGCCGGACGCTGCTGCGGGCCACCGCCGAGCACGTCGAGCGCTGCGGCGAGTACGGGGAGGACCTGCTGCTGCTCGACGCGCCCGACCCGGGCTCCGGCAAGCCGTGGAACTGGGGGTCGGCGGACTTCACCGCGCCGAAGGGGCACTGGCTGCTCGCGGGCGGCCTGAACGCGGGCAATGTGCGGGAGGCCGTCGAGACGACCGGCGCATGGGGCGTGGACGTCTCCTCCGGCGTGGAGCGGGAGCGCGGGGTGAAGTCCCCCGAGCTGATCCGGGCCTTCATCGAAGCCGCCCGGGGCACCTCGGCCTGAAGGACCCACGGTAGTCATACGATTACCCTGAGCGAGATCCCGCGTGTGGCGCCGGGCCCAGCGGGCAGAAAATCCCCATGGACCCGGACATGCTCGGATGGCTGCGGCGCCTGACGCGCCGCCTCGCTCCAGGCGGGGGCGGAGGCGGGGCGGCGGTGTTCACCCCCCGCAGCGCCCCCGTCTTCACCGCCGACTTCACCTCGCCCGCCCAGTGGGTCGCCGGCCGCTCGTGGGCGTATCCCGACGGCGGCCCGGTCAACCCGGGCGACAACAAGCTCGACCACCTCGTGGCCGACCCGCACTACAGCCGCGGCGGGGTCTTCCGGGCGACGCGGCGCCCCGACGGCAACTGGGACACCGGGCTGCTCACCACCGAGGGCAGCGACGAGGACTTCATGGTGCGCACCGGCGACGTGCTGGAGGCCCGCGTCCGGCTGCCGGTGGAGCTCGGGGCCTGGCCCGCGATCTGGACCTGGCGGGACGGCGGCCAGGAGATCGACGTCTTCGAGTACCACCCCGACAACCCCGACCTGCTGGAGCTGTCCAACCACGTCCGCGAGGCCCACCGCTACCACCGCGACGCCACGGTCCGCCCGGGGGCGTGGGTCGACCTGAAGGTCGAGTTCGGCAGGAGCTCGGTCGTGTGGTGGGTCAACGGCGCCCGCGTCCACAGCGACGGCAGGGGCGTGGGCCGCGCCTGGCGCGCGTACCTCATCGTCAACCTGTCGGTGTCCGCCGGGAGGTACCACCCCGCGCCGGGGCCCGAGCTCACGGAGATGTCGTACGAGGTGTCACGGTTGCTGGTGTACCGGAGGTAGGAGGGGCAGCGGGGGCGCCGGGGCCCGGTCCGTACGACGGTCCGGGCTCCGGCCGGGCGGAGCCGAGCGGTGGTGCGGGTCAGCGGGTCAGCAGACCCACAGGCCGTCCGCCCTGTCGTTGGCCCAACTGCCCACGTTGGAGCTCGCCGACGGGGCGGTGGAGGCCCACAGCTGCTCCCAGTAGCTGCCGGTCCAGTTGTAGACGGTGGTGATCGTTCCGTTGGTCTGGTTGTTGTGCCAGGAGGTGGCCTTGTCGTTGAACCCCCAGGTGGCGAGGTTCTCGAAGTTGCAGTCCGACCACGTCAGCCGGCGACCGTCGTAGTTGGCGTGCTCGTAGAGGCAGGTCCAGCCGTAACTGCAGTTCGGCGAACCGAGGGCGGCGGAGGGCTCGTTCACGGCCCGCGCTTTCGTCTCACCGGGCAGCGGCCAGGTCATGACGGCCTTCCCGTCCCGCCAGGCCGCCTGGTTGAGGCCGATCCGCTTGCCGCCCGGGGTCTGGGCGAGCTGCTCGTCGATCTGCTTCTGCAGACCGGCCACTTCGCTGCCGCTGAGGCCCGCTTGGGCGGCCTGGGCGGCGATGGTGCCGTCGAGGGCGGGCCGGGCGGAAGAGGTCCCGGAGAAACTGAAGACGGCCAGGCTGCCGACCGCCAAGGCCACGGCGAACTTCGTGCTCGTGCGCATAGGAATCGTGTTCCCTTCTCGTCACGAAAGCCCCTGTTTTTACGGGGCGACGCAACGCTAGGGCACCTTTTCACGGCCAACCCAGGCCCGTACCGGACAGAGGCCCGGCGTCCGGGGCGGTTACGAGCCAACCTGTTGGCGGCTGCACACATCGGCTCATGCCGGAGGCACGGGCGCGGTGTCCGTGCGGAGCCGGGCGTGGAGGTGTTCGTCGTGCCAGCCGTCCGCGTGCAGGAGCGCGGCGCGCATCGTGCCCTCCAGGGGGAAGCCGGCCTTCGTCGCGATGGCGCAGGAGGCCGGGTTGGCCACGGAGTGGGTGATGCGCACGCGGTGCAGGCCCAGGTCTTCGAAGGCCCAGCGGCTGACCCGGTCCGCCGCCTTCGCCATGACGCCTGTGCCGCGGGCCGCGGGCAGCAGCCAGTAGAGGATCTCGCCGCTGCCGCCCGGCAGGTCGAGGTCGGCCAGGCCGATCAGGCCGACCGAACGGCCCCCGGCGGCCGGGGCGATGGCCCAGATCGCGGCCTCCTCCGCCTGCCAGCGGGCGTTCCAGCGGGCGATACGGTCCTCGGCGTCGGCCGGGGTGAGCGCGCCCGGGCGGTTCCAGTGCCGGATCTCCGGGTCGAGGTAGGACGCGACCAGCGCGGGTGCGTCGTACGCGGCCCAGGGGCGCAGCACCATCCCGCCCGGGAGGGTGAACTCCGGCTGCGCCACGGCCGACATACGGCCGGGCGGTACCACCTCGGGGATCTCGATCAGCACGGTGGCGGGGACGGCTTCGGCGGGGAGATGCATGGTCACAGTCTCCCCGCCGGGCCGGTGGGTCGTCAGGCCAGGGCCGGTTCCGTCGCGGGCGCCGGGTGGGGAGCCCCGGCCGGCTCCGGGTCCGTGTTGAGGTCCGTCAGCATCTGGCGCGTGAAGCCGAAGAAGTACGTGGCCACGAAGCCGACCAGGTAGCCGACCGCGAGGCCCCCCGCGTAGATCGCGATGGTCGTGCCCATCCCCGACTTGCCGTCCAGCAGCGGGAAGAGGGCCCAGCCGGAGGGGCCGATGGCGGTGGAGCCGAAGGCGGAGCCGAGCTGGTTGAAGAGCCCGATGAAGGCGCCGCCGGCCGCGCCGCCGACGCAGGCGGTCACGAAAGGGCGGCCCAGGGGGAGGGAGACGCCGTAGATCAGCGGTTCGCCGACGCCCAGGAAGCCCGCCGGGAGCGCGGACTTGATGGTCGTGCGCAGTGAACGGTTGCGCGGGAGCCGGTAGTAGACCGCGATGGCCGCGCCGACCTGGCCCGCGCCGGCCATGGCGAGGATGGGCAGCAGGACCGTGTAGCCGGACTGTTCGATGAGGGTGGTGTGGATCGGGATCAGTGCCTGGTGCAGGCCGACCATGACCAGGGGGAGGAAGAGGCCGCCCAGGATCAGCCCGGCGAAGGCGCCGCCGGTGGCGAGCAGCCAGTTGGCGAACGTACCGATGGCGGTGGAGGCCTCGCCGGCGATGAACATCAGGCCGAAGATGGTGACCAGGCCTGAGACCAGGACCGTCAGGGTGGGGGTGACCAGGACGTCCAGGGCCGCCGGGACCCAGCGGCGGCACCACTTCTCGACGTACACGGCGAGCAGGGCGGCCGCCAGCGCGCCCAGTACGCCGCCCTGGCCGGGCTTCAGTTCCAGGCCGAAGGCGGTGATGTTCGCGACGCCCGGGAAGACGATGATCGCGGCGACCGCGCCGCCGAGGATCGCCGTGCCGCCGAACTCCTTGGCCGTGTTGTAGCCGACGAACACCGCGATCAGCGACATGAAGCCGGAGGCCATCGCGGCGAGCGCGGGCACGACCGCCGGCAGCCAGCCGGCGTTGGTCAGGACGCCGTTGAGGCCCGCGATGACTCCGCAGCCGATGAGGGCGGGGATCAGCGGGACGAAGATGTTCGCGACGCGGCGCAGGAACAGCTTGAAGGGGGTGGAGTTCTGCGCCTTCCGGGTCTCCTTCAGTGCGGCGCCCTGGGCGGCCAGTTCGTCCGAGGTGACGGCGTGCGCGGGCCGGGGCGCCGCCGCGCGGGCCTCCTCGACCAGCGCCTCGAACTCGGGCGTGACGCGGGCGACGGTGCCCGGGCCCAGGACGATCTGGTACGTGTCGTCGTCGACCGCGCCCATGACCGCGGGGAGGGCTCTCAGTGCCTCGTCCTGGACGAGCGAGCGGTCCCGCAAGCCGATGCGCAGGCGCGTCATGCAGTGCGCGATGGAGGTGATGTTGTCCGGGCCGCCGACCAGAGGAAGGATCGCGGCGGCTGTGGCGCGGTTCTTGTCAGTGGACATGTGGTGGTCGCCTTGCGTCGGGGAATGCGGGAATGCGGGGAATGCCGGAGGTCAGCGGGTCCGGGCGAGGGAGAGGGCCGGGCGCAGGTGGCCGTCGCAGGCGCCGAGCAGCTCGGCCGCCAGCGGGCCGTCGACTCCGCCGAGGATGACGAGGATCGCGTGCTTGACCTCGCCGTCGGTGGCGGCGAGCGCGGCCTCGATCTCGGCGTCGGGGGCGCCGGTGGCCAGGGCCACGATGCGGCGGGCGCGGGCGCGCAGCTTCTCGTTGGAGGAGCGCATGTCGACCATCAGATTTCCGTAGGTCTTGCCCAGGCGGATCATCGTGACCGTCGAGATGAGGTTGAGTACGAGCTTCTGCGCGGTACCGGCCTTCAGACGGGTCGATCCGGTGAGCAGCTCGGGGCCGACGACGACCTCGATGCCGTGCTCGGCGGCCGCCGCGAGCGCGGAGCCGGCATTGCAGGACAGGCCGACGGTGAGCGCGCCGCGCGTACGGGCGAACTCGACCGCGCCGATCGCGTACGGGGTGCGGCCGGAGGCGGAGATGCCGACGACGGTGTCCTCGGCGGTCAGCTCCAGCGCGGTGAGGTCCTCGGCGGCCAGCTCGCGCGAGTCCTCGGCGCCTTCGACGGCCTTGACCATGGCGGAGGGGCCGCCCGCGATCAGGCCGACGACCACGGCCGGGTCGGTGTTGAAGGTCGGCGGGCACTCGCTGGCGTCCAGTACGCCCATCCGCCCGGCGGTGCCGGCGCCCGCGTAGATCAGGCGGCCGCCGCGGGCCATGCGCAGGGCGATCGCGTCGACGGCGTCGGCGATCCGCGGCAGCTGCCCGGCGACGGCGGCCGGGACGGTGGCGTCCTCGGCGTTCATGAGCCGGACGATCTCCAGGGTGGGCAGCCGGTCGATCTCGGCGAGTTCGGGGCGGAAGGCCTCGGTGGTCAGCGTTTCGAGTTGGGCGCGCAGGTCGGCGTACGCGGTCACGGGCGGGGCTCCTGTCGGGTGGTGCGGTGGCGGTGGGCGAGTGCCTCGTAGGAGGCGGCGAGCGCGGGCGCGGCGGTCTCGTACGTCCGCTGGGCGACGCCGACGAACAGACAGTCGACGACGAGCAGTTGGCTGGTGCGGCTGGACATCGCGGCCGGGCGCAGCCGGGTCTCGCGGGCGGCGGAGGTGGCCAGCACCAGGTCGGCGTAGTGCGCGACCGGTGCGTTCGGGCGGCCGGTGAGTGCGACGGTGGTGGCGCCGTGCTCGAAGGCGGTGCGCAGCGGCTCGATCACGTCGCCCGTCGAGCCGGAGTGGGTGATCGCGACGGCCACGTCACCGGGGCGCAGCAGTACGGCGTTGGTGATGGCCAGGTGGGGGTCGCTGTGGGCCTGGGCGATCAGGCCGATCCGCAGCAGTTTCTGGGCCAGGTCCTGGCCGACGAGGGCGGAGGCGCCGATGCCGTAGATGTCGATGCGGCGGGCGGTCGCGAGCGCGGTGACGGCGGCGGAGAGCTGCGTCAGGTCCAGGCCGGCGGCGGTGTCGGCGAGGGTCTGCGCCTCCTCGTGGGCCAGTTTGGCGACGACGTCCGCGAGGGGGTCGTCGACGGCTATGTCGACGGTGACGGCGGGGGCGGCGCCGGACTCCTGCTGGGCGGCGAGCGCGGCGAGGGCCAGGCGCAGGTCCCGGTAGCCGGGGTAGCCGAGGAGGCGGGCGGTGCGGACGACGGTGGCCTCGCTGGTGCCGGTGTGTTCGGCGAGGGCGGTGACGGTGAGCTGCGCGCAGCCGGCGGGGTCGGCGGCGACGGCTTCGGCGACGGCCAGCACGGAGCGGGTCATGGTGGGGGCGAGGCTGCGCACGCGGGCGCGGAGCGCGGCGGGGGCGGGGGAGGCCGGGGCCGGGGCCGGGGCCAGGGCCGGGGCCAGGGCCGCGGTGAAAGTTTCCTTCGGAGTGTCGCTCACACGTGAAATCTATTTTCAGCACCCGGGGGCGTCAAGGAGCCATGAGGCCCCTGAAAAGAGGACCTTCGCCACTTGGCCCCTACGGGTTCACAATGTGCACATGGACCACGCGACCCCACTGGAACAGGCGCTGCACGTCGCCCGTGCGCTTGTGCTCGCCGACCTCGCCGCCGGCGAGGTCGCCGATGCCGATGTCGTCTCCCTCGTCGAGGACTCGGTCACGCACCGCCGGTGGTGGGTGGAGCAATGGCCGGAGGGGGCCGGCTACCTGGCCGGACTCGTCGCCCAGGACGTACAGGACGCGCTGCTGCAGAAGTACGGGCGCTGGCCGCTGTGCCCGGTCTGCTCGCACGGCGACCCGCACGCGCTCGACGTCGAGCCGGAACTGGGCCCCGATCCGCACTGGGTGTGCTCGGAGGCCGGGGTGAAGGTGGCCGCGGTCGGCGGCCTGGGCCCCGTCTTCCGCCCGGGATCCGGCCGGTGACGGTCTACATCGACCCGCCGACCTGGCCGGGGCACGGCCGTATGTGGTCGCACCTGGTCAGCGATGTCTCGTACGAGGAGCTGCACGCGTTCGCGGCGGCCATCGGCTGCCCGCCGAGGGCGTTCGAGCGGGACCACTACGACGTGCCGTCGCATCGTTACGCGGATGCGGTGGGCGCCGGCGCGGTGGAGATCGGCAGCAAGGAGCTCGTCCGCCGCCTCACGGCCGCGGGCCTGCGCCGCCCGAAGGGCCGCCCGGCCTGACCGGGCAGAGCCCGGTGTCCCGGTCAGCCGGGGCGGTCAGGCGTGCGTGGGCGTTTCCGCGGGGGTGGCGGCGCCCGACGCGACCACGACGGTCGCGCGGGGCGGCGTACGGCGGTCCAGGCGCAGGGCGACCACGCCGAGGGCGATGGCCGTGACCGTCATCGCGCCGCCGGCCCAGGCGGTCGCCGAGTAGCCGTACCCCGCGTCGATGACGGTGCCGCCGAGCCAGGGGCCGCCGGTGTTGCCGAGGTTGAACGCGGCCGTCGTGGTGGCACCCGCCAGCGTCGGGGCGGCGCCCGCGACGTTGAACATGCGGGCATTGAGCGCCGGGGCGGTGAAGAACGCCGAGAACCCGATCAGGAACGACAGCGCGACGGCCGCCGCGGCCACCGACGCCAGCAGGGCCAGCGCCGCCAGGAAGACGGTCGACGCGACGATGCCCCACAGCATCACGCCGAAGAGGTGCGCGTCCGCGACCCGGCCCCCCACCGTGGTCCCGACCAGCGCGCCCACCCCGAACAGCCCCAGGATCCACGGCACCCAGCCGGCGTCCAGCCCGGCCACGTCCGTGAGCAGCGGAGACAGGTAGCTGAACGCGCAGAACACGCCGCCCGCGGCCAGCGCCGTGACGCCGATCGACAGCCACACCTGACGGTCGCGGTAGATCCGCAGTTCCCGCGAGAGCGTCGGCTTCTCGGCGGGCAGCGGGATCCGCGGGATCAGCGCCAGGATCCCGACGAGCGCCACCGCGGAGGCCGCGCCGACCGACCAGAACGCGGAGCGCCACCCGAGGTGCTCACCGAGGAAGGCCCCGGCGGGCACGCCCAGGACGTTGGCGATGGAGAGGCCGCCGATCATGACGGCCATCGCGCGGGCCCGCTGGTGCCGCTCGACCATCGCGATCGCGACGGCCGCGCCGACGGCCCAGAAGCCGGCGCAGGCGAGCGCGGAGACGATGCGGGAGGCGAAGAGCAGCTCGTACGAGGGGGCCAGCGCGCCCGCGACCTGGCCCAGGCCGAAGAGGCTGATCAAGGAGACGAGCGTGGTGCGGCGCGGCAGGCGCAGCGTGGCCACGGCCAGCAGGGGCGCGCCGATGACCATGCCGATCGCGAAGGCGGATATCAGCAGGCCGGCCTGCGGAATGGTGACGTCCAGGTCCTCGGCGATGGGTGGCAGGAGCCCCGAGAGCATGAATTCGCTGGTTCCGAGTGCGAATACGGACAGGCCGAGGACGTAGACGGCGACGGGCATGCGGGGGCGTTCGGCTGCTGTGGGCACGCCCTTCACCAACCGTGGCGAACGGGATCACATTCCCGGCGGCCCGGTCTGCGTCAGCTCCGCCAGCTCGGCGGCCAGGTTGGCGCGGGCCGTGGCCTCCCAGTGCGCGGCCCCGTACGGGGTGCGGAAGAGGCGGGGCAGGTCGAGCAATTGGCGCAGCACCGCGGCGCGCCCGGCGCGGAAGGCGTCGTCGGGGACGAAGCCGTACTCGGCGCGCACGGCGGCGGCGTACGCCGCGTACGCGTCCGGGGCGCCGGCCAGGACGGCCAGGTCCGCGTCGCAGAGCACCTCACCGGCGGTGTCGCCGGGGGCGGGGTCGTGGGTGACGGTCAGCCGCACGAGCCGGGCCACCTCGGCGGTGCGGGCGGCGTCGATGCCGAGCTCCGGCAGGGCGCGCTCGGCGAGGGCCGCGCTGCGCTCCTCGTTCTCGGAGCGGTCGGGACGGTAGACGGCGTCGTGGAACCAGGCCGCGAGCTCCACGGCCAGCCGGTCCGGGGCGTCGTGCTCCGGGGCGTGCTCGGACAGTACGTCGATCCGTGCGAGTACGTCGGCCAGGTGCGCGGTGGTGTGGTACCGGCGCTGCGGCTCGGCCCAGGCGGCCAGCAGCCGGTCGGCGTAGGGCGCGGGGTCGCGGTCGGCGGCGGCGCCGGCGGCGGTCACGGTCGCGTTCCAGCGGGCGCGGAGGTGCGCCGTGTCGGTGCGCGCGGGGTCGGTGTCCATGCGCACATTGTGGGGGTGGCGTGATTGTGCTGGTGAAGCGCGGGCGAAGGCCCGTACCCTGAACATTGGACTAGACCTATTTTCCATACAGGTCATACGGGCCACACGAGCCATACAAGCCATACACGCCACATGAGCAGATTTCCGAAGGATGGGATCACATGAGCAACCGTGCGCTCCTGGAGGTGATCGCCCTCGACGCTGAGGACGCGATCGCGGCCCAGGCCGGTGGGGCCGACCGCCTCGAACTGGTAGCCGACATGGCCGCCGACGGGCTCACCCCGCCGCGCGAGACCTTCGCGGCCATCAGAGCGGCGGTCGACATCCCCCTGCGCGTGATGCTCCGCAAGACCGACGGCTTCTCGGCGGGGTCCGCCGCGGATCTGGAGCTGCTGGCGGCGCAGGCGCGGGCGCTGCGCGCGGAAGGGGCCGAGGAGTTCGTCCTCGGCTTCCTGAACCCGGACGGGACCCCCGACCTCACCGCCGTCGAGGCCCTCGCGGCGGAGCTGGCCGGCTGCCGCTGGACCTTCCACCGGGCCATCGACCGGGCCGCGGACCGGGACCAGCTGCGCAAGGCGCTCGCGGACGTGCCCGGGCTGGACACGTACCTGACCGCCGGCTCGGCGACCGGCGTCGACGCGGGGCTGCCGGTGCTGGTGGCCGAGGCGGCGCGGCGGGGCGAGCCGGGGTACGGGGCGCGGATCCTGGTCGGCGGCGGGCTGGCGCTGTCCCACCTGCCGGTGCTGCGGGAGGCGGGCGTCGACGCCTTCCACATCGGCAGCGCGGCCCGTCCCTCCGGGTGGGGGCGCCCCGTCTCGGCCGCCGCCGTCTCCGACTGGCGGGCGGCCCTGGCCTGACCCGCCGCGGGGCCGGCCCCGCGGGCGGGCCGGCCCCGCTTGGAGGTGCCGGGCGCGGGGGTCAGGCCAGGGCTGCCGGGAGGGGGGCGGCGTGGAGCAGGGTCAGGCCCGAGACCGCTCGGGTCAGGCACACGTACAGCCGGCGCAGCCCCGTCCGCTCGTCCGGCTCGCCGTCCACGATCGCCGACGGCTCCTCCAGTACCACGTAGTCGTACTCCAGACCCTTCGCCAGCGACGCCGGCACCAGCGTCAGCCGCGACTGCGCCGTCGTCTCCTCGCCCGGCGACAGGTAGGGCAGCCCCGCCTCCACCAGCGCCTGCGCCAGCACCGGCACCCGCGCGTCCGCCGCGATCAGCCCGATCGACCCCTCGTGCGCGAGCGCCGCCCGGCAGGCCTCCAGCGCCGCCGCCGTCAGGCCCTCGCCCTCCCCCTCCGCGACCGGCGAGACGACCAGCGAGCCCGGGGTCTCACGGACCGAGGAGACCGGGACCAGCCCCGGCGAGATCGCCGGCAGCAGCCGCGACGCGTACGCGATGACCTCGCGCGGCACACGGAAGCCCGCCGTCAGCTCCTCCAGCACCGCCTCCGGCTTGCCCAGGTGCGCCAGCGCCTCGTCCCAACTGCGCGTGGCCCACGGCGTCGTGCCCTGCGCGAGGTCGCCCAGCACCGTCGCCGAGCCCGTCGTGCAGCGCCGCCCCACCGCCCGGTACTGCATCGGCGACAGGTCCTGCGCCTCGTCGAGGACGACATGGCCGAGCGAGTGCGTCCGCTCCACCAGGTCCGCCGCCTCGTCGATCAGGACCAAGTCCGCCGCCGACCACTTCGCCGCCTTCACGCCGCGCGGCGGCTTCTGCCACAGCAGCAGCTTCTGCTCGTCCTCGGACAGCACCCCCTGCGCGTGCACCGCCAGGAACTCCGGGTCCGACAGCAGCCGCAGCACCAGCTTCGCCGGCTCCACCGGCGGCCAGACCTCCTTCACCACCGCCTTCACGGCGGGGTTGCGCGCCACCGCGTCCTGCACGCGGTCGTCCGGCGCCTCGCCCGCCTGCTCCATCCGTACGAGGACCGCGTGCGCGATCCGCTGCGGCAGCGCGTCGCGCGCGGCCCCGTAGCGGATGTCGCGGTTCTGGAGCTCGACCACGATCTCCTCCAGCTCGTACGCCGGCACCCGCCAGCGGCGCGAGCCGCGGACCACCATCAGGGGCTCGACGGGGGCGGTGACGTGCGAGTGGACCGCGCGCCGCAGCACCTCCGCCATCCGGGCATCGCCCTTGACCACGCCGGTTTCGGCCGCGTCGGCGCCGCGTACCTCCAGGCCCGGGCGCGCCACCAGGTCGTCGACCGTGGCCTGCTTGACCTCCAGCTCGCCCAGGGCCGGCAGGACCTGCTCGATGTAGTGCAGGAAGGAACGGTTCGGCCCGATGACCAGCGTGCCCGTGCGGGCCAGGCGGTCGCGGTGCGCGTACAGCAGGTACGCCACCCGGTGCAGGCCGACCGCCGTCTTCCCGGTGCCGGGGCCGCCCTGCACGCAGACGGACCCGGACAGGCCGGAGCGGACGATCTCGTCCTGCTCGGGCTGGATCGTCGCGACGATGTCGCGCATCGGGCCGACGCGCGGGCGCTCGATCTCCTGCTGGAGCAGCTTGCTGACCGCGGCCGCCTCCGACGGGTCGGAGAGGTGCTCGTCCTCGTACGCGGTCAGCTCGCCGCCCGTGTAACCGAAGCGGCGGCGCAGCGCGACGTCCTGCGGGTCGGTCTTGGAGGCCCGGTAGAACGGCTGGGAGACGGGCGCGCGCCAGTCGATCACCATGGGGTCGCCGCCCGCGTCGTGGACGTGGCGGCGGCCGATGTAGAACTGCTCGCCCTCCGCGCCCTCGGCGAGCTCCGCGCCGGGTGCGTGCAGGTAGTTGAGACGGCCGAAGAAGAGCGGGGTGTGGGAGAGGTCGGCCAGTGCCTTGATGCGGTCGTCGATCTGGGCCTGGAGGACGATCGCGTTGACCCAGTTCGCGGTGACGTCGCGGATGTCGAGGGCCTCGACGTCCTCGCGCATCGCGCGGAGCGCGGATCGGGAGGCGGAGAGGTGCGCCCGCTCGCGGCCCAGGGGGTCGGCGGGGGCTTCGGTGACGGGGTGGGGGTCGTGGGGGTGGGTGTGGGCCTGGGTGGGCGCGGGCACGGAACTGCCTCCTGCTTGATCGTCTGGGTGGAGGAGATCATCGGTACGGCACGTGCCCGCCGGTTACCGGCCGGTGGGCGCTCTCCCCGGTGAGGCAAGCGGGAGGCGGCAAGAGCGGAGATTGTAGTCACCGGGACCGCGGCACGCGAACGGATTACCGGGTCGAAAGTCCCTCCGCGGCAGGCACCCGTACGGGTCACATACCTGGGAGTGTCAGACCTGGGGCAGAGCCACTAGGGGGCGGTATGGGTCGGGAGTAGTACGTGAGGGGGACGGGGATTCCGTCCCCAGGGCGATGCGCGGGGCGGCGAGGAAACGCACCATGGATACATGAGCACCGCAACCTTCACCCCGATCCAGGGCGGCCGCGCGAGAGGCGCCACCGCCACCTCCGACTCCCGCCCCCGCCACCGCGTCGGCAGCGTCCTGCACGCCGCGAAGGTCTTCGCGGCAACCGCCGTGAGCGTCGTCGTCCTGGGTGAATACGCCGAGGACGCGGGCGTCATACGCCGCTGAGTGCCGAGCCCGACGGAAACCCCCGGCGGCCCGCCGCCCGCCCGTGCCTGACGGGGACTCCTGGCCGCCTGCCGGCCGCCCGTGCCTGACGGGGACTCCTGGCCGCCTGCCGGCTGTCCGTGCCTGACGGGGACTCCTGGCCGTCTGCCGGCCGCCCGTGCCTGACGGGAACCCCTGGCCGTCCGTCGCCCGTCCGCTCGTGCTTGGTGGGGACCCCCCGGCCGCCCGTCGGCCGCCCGTGCTGGCGGGGACTCCTCGCCGCCCGCGGGCCGTCCGTGCTTGCGGGGACCCCTGGCCGCCCGACCGCGCCTGACCGGAATCCCGCCGCGCCT
>NZ_JBHWVJ010000008.1:124044-131719 GCF_042736725.1 Streptomyces sp. NPDC060028
TGACCGGGCCCCGGCCGCGCCCCGGCCGGACCGTCGCCGGGTTGCCGACCGTGCTTGAGGGGACCCCCGGCCGCCCGACCGCGCCTGACCGGAATCCCGCCGCGCCTGACCGGGCCCCGGCCGCGCCCCGGCCGGACCGTCGCCGGGTTGCCGACCGTGCTTCCGACCGGCCGTGACCTGCTGCTGACCCCGCTCCGACCGGTCCTGACCTGCTGCTGACGACGCTTCCGGCCGGCCCTGACCAGGCCGCTGACCGGGCTTCCGGCCGCTCTTCGCCCGGGCTGTCGATCAGCCGTCTGTCGGGTTGCCGACACGGGCTCCGATGGGTGCTCACCGGCCGCTGACCGGGCTTCCGGCCGTCCTCGGCCGGGCCGCCGACCAGCCGTTCGCCGGGTCGCCGACACCCGTTCCGAGCCGGCCCTGATCGGGCCGCTGGCGAGGCTTCCGGCCGGCTTCCGCCCGGTTGCGGGCCGGCCGTCTGGCGACCGGCTTCCGCCTGGCTGCGGGCCGGCCGTCTGCCACCAGCCGCCGCCGGCGACCGGCTGCGGGTCGGCCGTCCGCCAGCCGCCCGCCGCCGGCTCGCCGCGCGGTGGCCTGATAGCGGCAGATCCCGGCAGTGGTGGGGCACTGATCCACTAGGGTCACGCCGTGACCCGGAGTTCCGACCCCCGCCGCTCGCCGTCGCCGCTCGCCGGCGCGCTGGTCACGGGCTCGCTGCTCGCGCTGGGCGTGCTGTACATCGCCCTGCGGATCCCGACGGCCGACGCCGCCGTCCACGGCTTCTCCGCCGCCGAGTGGCGTCCGCCCGCCGCTTACCCGCCCTTCGCGGCGATCCTGTTCACGCCGGCCGCCTGGCTGCCGGTCGGCGTGCTGAAGGCCGTCCTGGTCCTCGGCAATGCCGGCCTGCTCGCCCTGCTGATCCTGCTGTCCTGCCGCCTCGCGGGACTCAGGGCACGGCCGGGCCCCGTGCTGGCCGCGACCGTCGCAGGACTGTGGCTGGAGCCGGTGTTCCAGACCCCGCTGTACGGGCAGATCAACCTGGCGCTCGCCTGCCTGGTCCTGTGGGACCTGCGCCGGCCGGGCACCGCCCTCGGCAAGGGCTTCGCCCTGGGTACCGCCGCCGGGATCACGCTGACCCCGGCGGTCCTCGTCCCGTACCTGCTGCTGACCGGCCGCGTCCGGGCCGGCCTCACCGCGCTGGGCGCCTTCGCCGGGACCGCCCTGCTCGGCCTGCTGGTCCTCCCGCAGGCCTCCGCCGACTTCTGGTCCCGGCACCTGCCCGCCACCGGCCGCGCCCTGCTGCTGGACCGGCCGCACCTGTGGGTCTGGTCCGTCCCGCTGCTCACGGCGCTGCTCGCCCGTACCCTGCGCCGCTGCCGCGGTCCCCGCGGTCCCGTCCTGCCGGGCGTCCCGGCGCCGAGGTCACCCCTCCGGGAGGAGGACGTCCGCGTCGTCGAAGACCCGTACGGCCACGAGCAGCAGGCCTCGTGGAAGGATGCGCGACGTGCCGGACCCAGCCGGTCCGACGTCAGTCGGTCGTCAGCAGTTCGTCCGCGTCCATGATCCGGTAGGCGTAGCCCTGTTCGGCCAGGAAGCGCTGGCGGTGCGCGGCGAAGTCCTGGTCGATCGTGTCGCGCGCGACGACCGAGTAGAAGCGCGCCTCGTGGCCGTCCGCCTTCGGACGCAGGACACGGCCCAGCCGCTGGGCCTCCTCCTGGCGGGAGCCGAAGGTGCCGGACACCTGGATGGCGACCGTGGCCTCGGGCAGGTCGATGGAGAAGTTCGCGACCTTCGACACCACCAGCACGCTGATCTCGCCCTCGCGGAAGGCGTTGAAGAGCTTCTCGCGCTGCGCGTTGGACGTCTCGCCCTTGATGACCGGCGCGTCCAGGTGCTCGCCGAGCTCGTCGAGCTGGTCGATGTACTGGCCGATGACGAGGGTCTGCTCGCCCTGGTGCTTGCGTACCAGCGCCTCCGTGACCTTCCGCTTCGTCGCCGTCGTCGCGCAGAACCGGTACTTCTCCTCGGTCTCGGCGGTCGCGTACGCGAGCCGCTCCGACTCGGTCAGGTTGACGCGGACCTCCACGCAGTCGGCGGGCGCGATGTAGCCCTGCGCCTCGATCTCCTTCCACGGGGCGTCGAACCGCTTCGGCCCGATGAGCGAGAAGACGTCCGACTCGCGGCCGTCCTCCCGTACCAGCGTCGCCGTCAGGCCGAGCCGACGGCGGGCCTGGAGGTCGGCGGTGAACTTGAAGACCGGCGCCGGCAGCAGGTGCACCTCGTCGTAGACGATCAGGCCCCAGTCGCGGGAGTCGAACAGCTCCAGGTGCGGGTAGACGCCCTTGCGCTTCGTCGTCAGCACCTGGTAGGTGGCGATCGTGACGGGACGGATCTCCTTGCGGGTGCCGGAGTACTCGCCGATCTCCTCCTCCGTCAGCGAGGTCCGCTTGACCAGCTCGTGCTTCCACTGGCGGGCCGACACGGTGTTCGTGACCAGGATCAGCGTGGTCGCCTTGGCCATCGCCATGGCCCCCGCCCCGACCAGCGTCTTGCCGGCGCCGCAGGGCAGCACGACCACGCCCGAGCCGCCGTGCCAGAAGCCCTCGACGGCCTGCTGCTGGTAGGGCCGCAGCGCCCAGCCGTCCTCGGCCAGGTCGATCGGGTGGGCCTCGCCGTCCACGTACCCGGCGAGGTCCTCGGCCGGCCAGCCCAGCTTGAGCAGGGTCTGCTTGATCTGCCCGCGCTCGGAGGGGTGCACGGCCACGGTGTCGGCGTCGAGCCGGGCGCCGACGAGCGGGATGACCCGCTTGGACCGCAGGATCTCCTCCAGCACCGGCCGGTCGGTGCTGGTCAGCACGAGCCCGTGCACGGGGTGCTTGGACAGCGTGAGACGGCCGTAGCGCGCCATGGTCTCGGCCACGTCGACGAGCAGCGCGTGCGGGACGGGATAGCGCGAGAACTCCACGAGCGCGTCCACGACCTGCTCGGCGTCGTGCCCGGCGGCCCGCGCGTTCCACAGCCCGAGCGGGGTGATCCGGTACGTGTGGATGTGCTCGGGCGCCCGCTCCAGCTCGGCGAAGGGCGCGATGGCACGCCGCGCGGCCCCGGCGAGCTCGTGGTCGACCTCGAGGAGGAGGGTTTTGTCGCTCTGGACGATGAGTGGACCATTCACCTGGCGTGCGTCCCTTCCGGCACATGGCCGCCCGGACGCGGACGGCCAAACCTCCAGTCTGCCGCATCCTTCCGCCGGTGGGGTGCCTTCCGGGTGCCTTCCGGGTGCCCGCCGGGCCGGGCCGTGCTCCTGACGGTGGCCCGCGCCGGTACGCATCAGCCCCGCGGGTGCACGTCAGCTCCCGGGCACGGGCCGACGGACGCACTTCGCCGCCGACCGCGTCGGCTACGCGCCCAGGTGAGCCAACGGCCCCGAGGAGTAAGGGGTTTCCACGGGCAGGAGGCTGCGCGCCGCCGCGTCGTCACCGGCGCGGAGCAGGCCGTGGATCTCCCGGGCCAGGGGCGTCACATCGCGGATGGAGAGCGTCCACTCGTCGGCGTACGCCCGCGAGGCCGGGCCGGACAGGCCCAGCTGGAGCGAGCGGTACGGCAGCGGGTTCAGGTGCAGGTCACGCTCCGGGTCCCACTGGACGCGGGCGGGCGCCCCGCGCAGGGACTTTTTCCAGGCGGCCTGGTCGGGGTGCACGTGGGACTCGTAGTGCGACAGGCAGGCCTCGCGCAGCGCCCGGTCGAAGCCCTCGCGGGTGATCTCGATCGCCAGCACGGTCTCCTGGTCGGCCTTCGTCGCCCAGCCGCAGCGGTACATCATCCACAGGAACGAGGGCTTGATCCACGTCATCCGCTCCCGCTTCCAGGCCGCCGGGAAGCGTCCGTCGAGGGCGGCCGGCAGGCCGAGGTGGGGCCCGTACGCCTGGTAGACGGTGACGGTCGTGTCGGTGTGCGCGGCGCGGATCTGGCGGTTCGGTACTTCGTGCACGGGCATCGGCATGGGCTTCAGCGTGCGGGCGGCCGCCCCGCTCCGCCACCGTTTTTCCGACCGCTACACCTGGTCCTCCGCCAGTTCCGCGACCCCGGTGATCCGGTGCAGCGGGTAGGTGCGGACCTCGTCTGCGGTGTGGTCGTACCCGGTGACGAAGCCGCCCTCCACCCGCACCGGGGCAATGACCCGCTGGCTGGCCGCCCCGTCGGCGTTGACGTAGCCGATCCACACCGCCGAGCCGGTCAGCGCGGCCGCCTGCACCGTCGCCAGGGTCTCCGCCGCGCTCGTGCGCGGGAGTTCACCGGGCGCCGGGGCCACCGCGCCGGGGGCGGCGGGCTCCTTGCGTACGGCCGTCGCCGCGAGGTCGCCCGCGCGGATGGCCCGTACGGCCGCCCTCAGCAGCGTCGCGTCCGGAGCGGGCGGCCCGTCCGGCACCGGTACGGGCGCCGAACGCGGCTGGGTGCGGTGGGCGTCGGCCCGCGTCACGAGCACGTCGCCCGTACGGGACTCCGCGGCCGGGGCGTAGCCCATCGCCCGCAACCCGTCGAGCAGCGCGCCCGGTTCGGCCTGCGCGGCCAGCACGGTCGGGGCGAGGCGGCGCAGCCCCAGCCCGGCGGACCGCTTGTCGGCGAGGATCTCGTTCAGCATGCCGTCGTCGTCGCAGCGCACGTACGAGGACGCCGCGCCGACGCGCAGGTGCCCGTGCCGCCGCGCCACGTCGTCGATGAGGTACGACAGCGGCTGCGGGACCGGGGTGCGGCTGTGCTCGGCCAGGAACGCGTGCAGGTCGACGGCGGTGCGCCCGGCGTCCAGGGCCCGGCGCACCGAACCGGGCGTGAAGCGGTACACGGTGGCCCCGCCCTTGGACTCCACGTCGGCCAGCACGGCCAGGGTGTCGCCCAGCGGCCGGCGCAGCGGCCCGGGCGCCACGGCCGTCAGGTCGGCCTGGAGCAGTACGTGGTCCACGGGCTCGGGGAGCATCGGCGCGAGCAGCGGCGCCGGGTCGCGGTGTTCCAGCAGGGCCCGGCCGAACGCGGAGAGCGCGCCGCGGCCGGTGACGCCGAGGACCTCGGCCTCGGTCAGGGTCCAGTGCGCGAGGCGGGCGCGCAGATCGCTCGTACCGCGCGGCGGGCGCTCCCACGCGAGGCGGGCCTGGAGCGCGTCGGGGTCCGGGGAGCCGCCTTCGGGGAGTTCGGAGAGGAGTTCGAGGACGCGTCTGCGGATTTCGGGGGCGGCGGAGCGGTCCAGTTCCGGGCCGAGCACGGACAGGGTGCGGCCCTTGCTGTCCTGTTCGCCGACGAGCCCGGCGGTGCGGGTGGCGGGCAGCCAGGCCGCGGCCAGCGCCGACCACCGTTCGGGGGGCGGCAGTTCGCACCAGGTGTCGAAGGCGGGGGTGGGCGCGTACCGCTCGTCGGCCTCGCCGTCACTGGCCAGCAGTCCGGCCGCGTAGGCGAGTTCGACCCAGAACGCGGCCGACGGCTCGGTGGTGTCCAAGGTCGCCGCGGCCCGCTTCAGGTCGCGTACGGAGAGCCCGCCGGCCCGCAGCACCGGCGGACCCGTGTGCTCCCAGGACTTCACCAGTTCCTCGACGGTGGACAGGGCGGCCAGCGCCTGCCCGGCGGCGTTGGCGTCCACAAGCTGTGGACGGTGCTCGCGGTGCGCGGGCACCCGCGGCGCGAGCGGCTCGGGGCTGCGGTGGGCCAGCCCGCCGCGCAGGTGCAGCGCCACCTCGCGGGGCAGTACGACGGTCCGTGCCGAGGCGGGCAGCAGCAGCCCCCGGTCGCGCAGCCAGCGCACGGGCGGCGTCGGGTTCGGCGTCACCTCCCCGTACGGCGGCCCCCACACGAGCCGGCCCAGCACCTGGTGGGCCTCGGCCGGAGCCTCGTCGAGCAGCGCCGACATCCGTTCGGGGTCGGTGAACAGGGCGGTCAGCGCGGTCACCGCGGACACCGCGTCGTGCGTGGCGGGCAGCCCGGCGGCCACCACGATCTCCTGGATCCGGGTCGGCGACATCCCGGCGGTGGCCTCGGCGACGGTTGGCCCGAGGCCGGTGGGGGAGGGGCGGGAGGCCGACGGGGCGAGGAGCTCGCGGGCGGTGCGCACCAGGCGCAGCCGGTCCTCGTCGCCCCAGACCAGGGCCTGGTCGCGCAGTACGCCGAGCGCCTTCGGGAGCGCGGCGCGGGCCGCGCTCTCCTCGGCGTACGTACCCTGCCGGCCGGTCAGCAGCGACTCCAGCTCCGGGTACGGGCAGGGGTCCGGGGCGACCGCGAGGGCCTCGGCCGTCTGCAGGGCGAAGCGGTCCAGGCGGTCCAGCGCGCGCACGACCGAGGCGCGGGTGCCGGCGCGGGTCGCCAGCTGCGTGACGTCCCCCGGGACCGGGCTCAGCAGGTCCGGGCGCGCTTGCAGCAGGGCGGCGAGCGCCGCGTCGTCGCGGGTGCGCAGCGCCTCGGCGAGGGAGCGCGGGGCGCTTCCCGCAGTGCTCGGGTCAGGCACGGTCGTCGCCTCCTGGTCGCGTCGGCCGGTTCGTCGGCCGGTCCCCATCCGGCCAACGGTATCCGCTGCGCCCGCAGCAGCTCCACGGGCGCACGCGCTACCTTCGGCTCAGGAGGTACGGGAGGAGCCGGGGCGTGGGGATCGAGAGCGACCATCTGGTCTACGAATATCTGAGCCGGGTCGGGGACTTGGCGCAGCGGCGGCAGCTGTCCTCGGGTGATCGGATGCGGCTGGTGTCGGGGCTGCGGGACGAGATCGACCGTCGGCGCGCCAAGTACGACCCGGAGACGCCGGCGGCGGTACGGCGGATCCTGGACCGGATCGGCAGTCCGGAGGAGGTCCTGGACACGCTGGGCACGCGGCCGTCTTCGGCGGCGGCCGCCACGCCCGAGCCCGGTCCCGCGGTGCCGACGCAGCGCGGGCGGCGTCGGCCCGCCGTTCCCCCGCCGCGCCCGGCGGACACGGCGCCGGCGCCGCCGCACCTGGCCGGGCTCGACGAACTCGGCGGCTCCGAGACGCTGGAGCCCGACTGGTGGCGGATCACGCCGGGGGCTCACGGCGCCGGTCCGCAGATCGAGGGCTTCGCGGGCGGGGTGGAGATCCCGGAGCTGTTCAAGGCGCCGGTGGCGGAGGAGAAGCCGGGGCCAGCTCCGGAGCCGGAGCCGGCCGCCGATCGGCAGGGCCTCGTACGGTACTTGCGCGAGCGGCGGCGCGCCGCGAAGGCGGAAGCGCCGCCGGCTCCGGCCGCTGCCGCTGCCGCGACGGCCCGGGCCAAGCCCCACGCGTTCCTCCTGCTGGCGGCGGCCGTGCTGGTGGCGGGCGCGGTCACCGGGTACTGGCTGGTGCTCGCGGCGGGCTGGCTGCTCGCGTACGCCTCGCGGGTGCTGGGCCCGGCCGAGCGGAAGTGGGTGGTCTTCGGGCTGCCCGGCGTGGTTTTCGCGGGCGCGGTGGTGTGGCTGTGGGGCCGGCTGAACGGCCGCTGGGGCGAGGCCCTGGCCGACGACGCCCTCGGCGAAGCCTTCCACGGCCTGTGGCCGTGGCTCCCCCGCGTCGCCGCCGTGGCCTGCGCCGCGTACCTCGCGTGGCGCTCCCGCCGCGGCTAGCCGCCTGGCTCCGTCGCCGGCGGCGACTCAAAGCCCTGGGGCTCCGCCCCAGACCCCGCGCCTCAAACGCCGGCGGGGCTGGATTTTG
>NZ_JBHWVJ010000009.1:0-131588 GCF_042736725.1 Streptomyces sp. NPDC060028
GCCCGGCCGCGGGAGCGGTCGGGCCGTTGTCGTACGCCGAGGACGCCCTGGATCAGGCGGCCTTGGTCTCCCAGAAGATGCGGTCGATCTCGGCGATGAGCTCGAGGGCCTTCTGGCCGGTCGCCGGGTCGTTCGACGCCTTGGCGGCCGAGAGGGCCTTCAGGGTGTCGTTGACCAGGGTGTGCAGCTGCGGGTACTTCTCGAAGTGCGGCGGCTTGAAGTAGTCGCTCCACAGCACCGAGACGTGGTGCTTCGCGAGCTCGGCGCGCTGCTCCTTGATGGTGATGGCGCGCGCGCGGAAGTCGGCGTCGTCGTTGGCCTGGTACTTCTCCTGTACGGCCTTGACGGACTCGGCCTCGATGCGGGCCTGGGCAGGGTCGTACACGCCGCACGGAAGATCGCAGTGGGCGGAGACCTTCGCCTTGGGGGCGAAGAGGCGGGAAAGCATGGAGTTTGTCCTCCTCGTGATCGTCTTCTCAAGGGGGAGATTACTCCGTGAGAAAGACGATTTCGCGGTCGCCCCCAGAGGCTTGGGACAAAAGTCCAGCGCCGTGTCGCTGCCGGTGAGCGAATGTACGGGAACGTGCGGCAGCATGCGGGAGAGAGGAGGAGGTCGGACATGGTGGAGAACAGGCGCTCGCGGCCGCGGTTCGAGGTGCTGGAGGTGACGGGTCCCTCCATGGTCCCGACGCTGCTCCACGGGGACCGGCTGCTGGTCCGCTACGGGGCCGTCGTGCGGCCGGGGGACGTGGTCGTGCTGCGCCACCCCTTCCAGCAGGACCTGTTGGTGGTCAAGCGGGCGGCGGAGCGCCGGCCGGGCGGCTGGTGGGTGCTGGGCGACAACCCGTACAACGAGACCGGCGACAGCACCGTCTACGGGGCGGTGCCCGCGGAACTGGTGCTGGCGACGGCGGTGCTGCGCTTCCGGCCGCGCGCGGTGGATCAGCGCTCGCTCAGGGCCCGGGCCTCCTGGGCGGTGTCGGCGCTGCGGCCGCTGTGGGCGGACGCATCGGCCTCCAGCCGCTTGCGGGCGCGGTAGGCGGCGACGTTGGCGCGGGTGGCGCAGCGGTCGGAGCAGTAGCGCCGGGAGCGGTTGGTGGAGGTGTCGAGGTAGGCGTTGCGGCACGGCGGAGCCTGGCAGAGGCCGAGGCGGTCGGGGCCGTGCTCGGTGAGGTGGAAGGCCAGCCCCATGGACGCGATCGCGGCGTAGCCGGCGGAGGCGTTGGAGGGGTGGTCGGCGAGGTGGATGTGCCAGTTGGGGCCGCCGTGCTCGCCGAGGGTCTCGTGGCCGGAGACCTGGGGGCTGACGGGGAACTCCATGAGCAGGGAGTTCAGCAGGTCGACGGCGAGGACGTGGTCGCCGCTGTCGGCGGCCTCGAAGACGGAGCGCAGCCGGCCGCGGACGTTGCGGAAGCGGGTGACGTCCGTGTCGGTGACGCGCCGGGCCATCTGCACGCTGGCGCCGAACAGGGCGCGGACGGCGTCCACCGAGGTGAGCGAGTCCTTGTTGCGGGCCGGCTCCTCGGTGTTGACCAGGCGCACGGCGTAGTCCGAGTAATGGGCCAGTTCCACTTGTAGTCCTTACGGCTGCGGATTAGTGTCTGGGTAACGGCTGATACGTATTCGAGGGTATTACGCACGGAGGGGTGCAGGATGGCAGACGCGGTGACCGGTGCGACCGGGCGGAGCACCGAGGCGGCCGACGGACACGACTGGCAGGCCTGGCAGGACAGCTGGGACCGCCAACAGGAGTGGTACATGCCCGACCGCGAGGAGCGGTTCCGGGTGATGCTGGACATGGCCGAGGCGCTGGTGGGACCCACCCCCCGGGTGCTGGATCTCGCGTGCGGTACGGGAAGTATCACGGACCGGCTCCTGCGCCGGTTCCCGGATTCCACCAGTACGGGAGTCGATCTCGACCCCGCACTGTTGACCATCGCCCGGGGCCACTTCGCGGGGGACTCCCGGGTCACTTTCGTCACGGCCGACCTCAAGGACCCGCACTGGCGCGCGGCCCTCCCGTACGACACGTACGACGCGGTCCTGACGGCGACCGCCCTGCACTGGCTGCACAGCGAGGACCTGGCCGTGCTGTACGGGCAGCTGGCGCCGCTGGTGCGTCCCGGCGGGGTGTTCATGAACGCCGACCACATGCCCGACCCGGCCACCCCGCGGATCAACGCCGCCGAGCGCGCCCACCGGCACGCCGGCATGGACCGGGCCCGCGGGGCCGGTGCGCTCGACTGGGCCGACTGGTGGGCCGTGGCCGCCGCCGACCCGGCGCTCGCCGAGCCGACGAAGCGCCGCTTCGAGATCTACGGCGAGCACGCGGACGGTGACACCCCGCCCGCCGACTGGCACGCGGCCACGCTGCGCGCGGCGGGCTTCGCGGAGGCCCGTACGGTCTGGCGCTCCCCCTCGGACGCGCTGGTCCTGGGTCTGAAGTAGGACCCGGCCCCGGACGTGGTGAGGGGCGGTACGGGAATCCGTACCGCCCCTCACCCACGTACACGCGGCGCCGGCTAGAGCACCTTGGACAGGAACGCCTTCGTCCGGTCGTGCTGCGGGTTGCCGAGCACGTCGCGCGGGTTGCCCGACTCGACGACCACGCCGCCGTCCATGAAGACGAGGTTGTCGCCGACCTCGCGGGCGAAGCCCATCTCGTGGGTGACCACGATCATGGTCATGCCGTCCTCGGCGAGACCGCGCATGACGTCCAGGACGTCACCCACCAGCTCCGGGTCGAGCGCCGACGTGGGCTCGTCGAAGAGCATCAGCTTCGGCTCCATGGCGAGCGCACGGGCGATGGCCACGCGCTGCTGCTGGCCGCCGGAGAGCTGGGTGGGGTAGTTCCCGCCCTTGTCGCCGAGGCCGACGCGGTCCAGGAGGCGTACGGCGCGCTCGCGCGCCACCGCCTTGGACTCGCCCTTGACCATGACCGGGGCTTCCATGACGTTCTCGATGGCCGTCATGTGCGGGAAGAGGTTGAAGCGCTGGAAGACCATGCCGATGTCCCGGCGCTGGGCCGCGACCTCGCTGTCCTTCAGCTCGTAGAGCTTGTCGCCCTTCTGCTTGTAGCCCACCAGCTGGCCGTCGACCGAGAGCCGGCCGGCGTTGATGCGCTCCAGGTGGTTGATGCACCGCAGGAAGGTCGACTTGCCGGAGCCGGACGGGCCGACCAGGCAGAAGACCTCGCGGGGGGCGACCTCGAGGTCGATGCCGCGCAGGATGTGGGCGGCGCCGTACGACTTGTGGACGCCTTCGGCCTTGACCATCGGCTGGGCGGTCACTTCGCCACCTCCGTACGGCGGAACATGTTCAGGTTGGCCTTCAGTCGCTGAAGCGGCGTGGGGGGCAGGCTGCGCAGCGAACCGCGGGCGTAGCGGCGCTCCAGGTAGTACTGGCCGACGCTGAACACGCTGGTCAGAGCCAGGTACCAGATGGAGGCGACGAAGTACATCTCGATCACCGCGCCGGCCGTGCTGCCGATGTTGGAGCTGGCCCGCAGGAGCTCGGTGTACTGCACCGCCGAGACCAGGGACGAGGTCTTCAGCATGTTGATGAACTCGTTGCCGGTCGGCGGGATGATCACGCGCATCGCCTGCGGGAGCACCACGCGGCGCATGGTCTGCGTCCGGGTCATGCCGAGCGCGTGCGAGGCCTCGCTCTGGCCCTCGTCGACGGACTGGATGCCGGCCCGGACGATCTCCGCCATGTAGGCGCCCTCGTTCAGGCCGAGGCCCAGCAGGGCGACCATGAACGGCGTCATGACGTCGACGGTCTCGTTCTTGTAGATCGGACCCAGGTTGATGTACTGGAAGATCAGCGGGAGGCTGAACCACACCAGCAGCTGCACGTAGACCGGGGTGCCGCGGAAGAACCAGATGTACAGCCAGGACACGAAGCTCGTGACCGGGTTGTTCGAGAGCCGCATCACCGCGAAGAGGATGCCGAGCACCAGGCCCAGCGCCATCGAGGTGATGCTGATGATCACGGTGTTGCCGAGACCGGCGATCACCGAGGGGTCGAACAGCTTGTCGCCGACCGTCGCCCAGATGACCTTGCCCTGCGAGAAGGCGTAGATCAGCCAGCCGAGCAGCACGGCGACGACCACGGCGCTGATCCAGCGGCCGTAGTGGCGTACGGGGATTGCCTTGATGGCCTCGTAGGGGTTGCCCGAGGCGTCGGGTCCGGCCGGCGGAGTCGCAGCCGGACCCTTGTCGATCTTGTCAGTCACAACGACTGCCCTTCAGTGGAGCGCTCGGGCTACTTGCCTGCGTTGACCGTCGCGGACTGAACGGCGCTGTCCTTGACGTTCCACTTCTCCAGGACCTTGGCGTAGGAGCCGTCCTTGATGGTGGCGTCGAGAGCTTCCTTGAGGGCGTCGCGCAGCTGCGTGTTGTCCTTGGAGACCGCGATGCCGAAGAGGCCCACGTCGCTCTGCTGGCCGCCGACCTCGAAGTCGTTGCCGCCGCCGGAGGTCTTCGCGATGTACGCGGCGACCGGGAAGTCGTTCATGTCGGCCACGGCGCCGCCGGCCTTGACGCGGGTCTGGGCCTCGGCGTCGGTGTCGAAGGCCTCGATGGTGAGCTTCTTGTCACCGCACTTCTCGGCCTGCGCCTTGAAGGTGTCCTCGTAGATGGTGCCGCGCTGGACGGCGACCGTCTTGCCGCACAGGTCCTCGAGGGACTTGATGTTCTGCGGGTTGCCCTTCTTGACGATGAGCGAGACGCCGGAGGAGAAGTAGTCGACGAAGTCGACGCCCTTGCCGATCTTGGCGCCCTTGTCGTCCAGGCCCTCCTGGCGCTTCTTGTTGTCGGAGATCGACGACATCGCGACGTCCTGGCGGCCGGTCTCCAGCGAGGTGATCAGGCCGTCGAAGGTGCCGGAGGTGAACTGGAACTTCACACCGAGCTGCTTGGCCAGCGCGTCGGCGATGTCGGGGTCGACACCGACGATCTTTCCACCCTCGGTGTACTCCATCGGGGCGTACGCCGCGTCCGTGCCGACCTTGATGACACCGGCCTTCTGGATCTTCTCCGGGAGCTTGGAGAACAGCGGTGCGCTGTTCGCGTTGCCCGAAGGGGTCGAGGAGGAGTTGTCGGTCTGGTCGCCACAGCCGGTGAGGATCAGGGCGCCGGCGACCGCGATCGCACCGACCGCGGCGATCCGGGACCGGGCGGCGGTCGTACGACGGGTGGTGCTTGCGGTCATGAGCTGGTTCCTCCGGCTGGTGGAAAAGCATCCGAGAACGGTCGGGACACGCACCATCGAGTGTCGCGACCTTGTGTGATTACGGCATCTTGCCATTCGGACTGACGCATTCAGGCTGCTCATCAGGTCAAAATCAGATAACGGACACCCCCGGCCTCCCAACAGGACTGCGGACAAGGCCCCTCCAGACCGCACAAACCCCCGTGACCAGGTCTTTTGGGCTCACTATTTGCGGCGCGTCTCGCCCATTGGACAGAGAGGTTTGGACTTTTAGCCAAAACCGGGACAAGCGGCCTATGGTCGAGCAGGAATCGACTCGTCTGGGTGAGCGTTCTTCAGGTAGAACAGATCCTTACACCCCTCATCCGGGGCTCAGGGCGCGCGTGCGGCGCGCCCGCGCGTACGAACCTCCCCTTCGCGGAGACGGGCCAACCGTCGATGCGGAGTACGGACGCGGTGCCCGCCCACCCCTTAACCAGGAGTGGCCACCCTCAACGATTCAAAGGACTTAAGGGGTCACACAAAGTGGCAGCGGAGATCGTCAACCCTCGCAGCGACACCGTTACGGACAACAACCCGGACGCGGTGTTCGCGCTGCACCGGGGCGGCAAGATGGCAATCCAGGCCACTGTGCCGGTCAACAACTCGGACGACCTGTCCCTGGCGTACACGCCCGGCGTGGCGAAGGTGTGCACCGCCATTGCGGAGCAGCCGGAGCTCGTCAACGAGTACACCTGGAAGTCCAACGTGGTCGCCGTCGTCACCGACGGCACGGCCGTGCTCGGACTCGGTGACATCGGACCCGAGGCCTCCCTCCCCGTGATGGAGGGCAAGGCCATTCTGTTCAAGCAGTTCGGCGGCGTGGACGCGGTGCCCATCGCGCTCGCCACCAAGGACACGGACGAGATCGTCGAGACGGTCATCCGTCTGGCGCCGTCCTTCGGCGGGGTGAACCTGGAGGACATCTCCGCCCCCCGCTGCTTCGAGATCGAGCGTCGGCTCCAGGAAGCCCTGGACATCCCGATCTTCCACGACGACCAGCACGGCACGGCGATCGTGACGCTGGCCGCCCTGCGCAACGCCGCGAAGCTCACCGGGCGCACGCTCGGCGACCTGCGCGCCGTGATCTCGGGCGCCGGCGCGGCGGGCATCGCCATCGCCAAGATCCTGGTCGACGCGGGCATCGGCGACGTCTGCGTCACCGACCGCAAGGGCGTCGTCTCGGCCGACCGCTCCGACCTGACGGACGTCAAGGCGGAGATCGCGGGCCTGACGAACAAGACGGGCCAGGCCGGCTCGCTGGAGAAGGCCCTGGCCGGCGCGGACGTCTTCATCGGCGTCTCCGGCGGCACGGTCCCCGAGGCCGCGGTGGCCTCGATGGCGAAGGACGCGTTCGTCTTCGCCATGGCCAACCCGAACCCGGAGGTCCACCCGGACGTCGCGCACAAGTACGCGGCGGTCGTGGCCACGGGCCGTTCGGACTTCCCGAACCAGATCAACAACGTGCTGGCGTTCCCGGGCATCTTCGCGGGCGCGCTGAAGGTCCGCGCCACGCGGATCACCGAAGGCATGAAGATCGCCGCCGCCGACGCCATCGCCGGTGTCGTGGGTGACGAGCTCGCCGCCGACTACGTGATCCCGTCGCCCTTCGACCCGCGCGTGGCCGAGGCGGTCGCCGCGGCCGTCGCGGCGGCGGCCAAGGCCGACGGTGTGGCCCGCCTGGCCTGAGCGCCGAGCCGAGGTGAGCTGAGCTGTACGGGTGGAGGTCCGGCCGGAGTGATCCGGCCGGGCCTCCTTCGCATTCGGACGGTTGGCGCACCCTCCCCGCCCCCGAGCGGGGAGGGGTCGTGCCGTCCGGAATCGGAGAATGCGGAAAAGATGACAGGCTCATGACGAGCGCGCCGCATGGCTTGAATGTTACCCCCGATCGTGGATCGTTCTCGACGTTCCGCTTGTGACCCGGGAGTAGGCAAACCAACTGGTACGGCAGGTGGTTGAGGACCGTACAACTCATTCCGTTCGGACACTCCGCCGGATCGGGGCCCCTGGCCGACTTGGGCTACCGGACGGTAGCCTCTGGCCGCATGTTCGCTGCCTATGCCGCCAGAATCGACCGTGACCAGCCGCTGCGCGGCCTTGAGCTGGGCGAGCGCCCGGCCCCCGAGGCCCGCCCCGGCTGGGTGACCGTGAACGTCAAGGCCGCCTCGCTCAACCACCACGACCTGTGGTCGCTGCGCGGAGTCGGCCTCGGCGAGGAGAAACTTCCGATGATCCTGGGCTGCGACGCCGCCGGGATCGACCAGGACGGCAACGAGGTCGTCCTGCACTCGGTGATCGGCCAGAGCGGCCACGGGGTGGGCCCCGACGAGCCCCGCTCGATCCTGACCGAGCGTTACCAGGGCACCTTCGCCGAGCAGGTGACCGTCCCCGCCTGGAACGTCCTGCGCAAGCCCGCCGAGCTGTCCTTCGAGGAGGCCGCCTGCCTGCCGACCGCCTGGCTGACCGCGTACCGCATGCTCTTCACCAACGCGGGCGTCCGCCCCGGCGACTCCGTGCTCGTCCAGGGAGCCGGCGGCGGTGTCGCGACCGCCGCGATCGCCCTGGGCAAGGCGGCCGGCCTGCGGGTCTTCGCCACGAGCCGGGACGAAGCCAAGCGCAAGCGGGCGGTGGAGCTCGGCGCCGTGGAGGCGTACGAGCCCGGCGCGCGGCTGCCGCAGCGGGTGGACGCGGTGATCGAGACGGTCGGCGCCGCCACCTGGTCGCACTCGATCAAGTCCCTGCGGCCGGGCGGCACCCTGGTCATCTCGGGCGCGACCAGCGGCGACCGTCCGGCGCACGCGGAGCTGACCCGGATCTTCTTCCTGGAGCTCAAGGTGGTCGGCTCGACGATGGGCTCGAAGGACGAGCTGGAGGACCTGCTGTCCTTCTGCGCCGCGACGGGCGTCCGGCCGGTGATCGACGAGGTGCTGCCCCTGGACCGGGCCCGGGAGGGCTTCCAGAAGCTGGAGTCGGGCGACCTGTTCGGCAAGGTGGTCCTGACCGTCTGACGGCCCGGCCCGGCCCCGGATCCATGTGTCAACCGAGGTTGACATCTCCCGCGTGTCAACCTACATTGACATACATGACGGAAGCCACCGATCTCGCCGAACGGGCCGGAGACCGCGACCCGCGCGTGGGCCTGCGTGCCGTGGCCGCCCTGCGCAGACTGCTGGAGCAGCTGGAGGGCGTACAGGTACGCAGTGCCCGCGCGCAGGGGTGGTCCTGGCAGGACATCGCGGCCGAGCTGGGCGTCAGCCGGCAGGCCGTGCACAAGAAGTACGGGAGGCTTTGATGTTCGAGCGCTTCACCGCCGCTGCCCGTGACACCGTGACGGGCGCGGTCACCGAGGCCCGCCGGGCGCGGGCCGCCACGGTCACCGAGGAACACGTGCTCCTCGCCCTGCTCGCCCAGGGCGCGCTGGACCCCCTGGGCGTCGACCGGGCCGCGATGGGCGCGGACCTGGCCGCCGCCCGCCGCCGGGGCGGCATGTCCCGGGCGGACGAGGAGGCCTTGGCCGGCCTCGGCATCGACCTCGGGGAGATCGTCTCCCGGGTCGAGGAGAACCACGGCGAAGGCGCCCTGGCCTCGGCGGCCCCGCGCCGGCGCACCCTGGGCTCCTCGCTCCGCTCGGCCCTCGGCCGTCCGGAGTCCGACACCCGGCACGTCCCCTTCGCCCAGGGTGCGAAGAAGGTGCTGGAGCAGTCGCTGCGCATCGCCGTGGGCCGGGGCGACCGCCACATCTCGACGCTGCACCTGCTGCTGGCGCTCCTGTCCCGCCCGGGCACTCCCGCCGAGGTCCTGGCGGACCACGGCGTCACCTACGCGACGGCGGAAACGGGCCTGGCGGCCTGACGACCCCGGCGCTAGCACGTCCTGACGGCCCCGGCGCTAGCGCGTGCGGAGGGCGGCGGTGAGGCGCGCCGCCGCGGCGGCCAGGTGGGCGCGGGACTCGGCCAGCTGGGCCGGGGTCACGCCGTGGTCGCGGGCCGCGTCGCGGACCTCGTCGCGGAAGCGGTCCAGCAGCCGGTCCAGGTCCCGCACCGGGTCCCCGGTCGGGGTCAGGTCCTCGGCCCAGTCGGCGGCGGGGGCCGCCTCGGGCGTGGACGCGGTCGGCGCGGAGGTGCCCCCGGTGCCGCCGAGCCAGGCTCCGGCCAGACTGCCCAGGACCCCGCCCGACTTGGCGAACTGCTCCTGCAGCTGGCCGGCGATGCGCTGGACCTCCTCGCGGGCCCGCTCCTGCGCCTCCTTGGCCTGGCGGCGGGCCTGCTGGGCCTCCTCGCGGGCCCGGCGGCTCTCGTCCTTCGCCCGCCGCGCCTGCTCCTTCCACTCCTGCCTGGCCTTGCGGAGCTCCTCCTTGGCCGCCTTCCAGGACTCGTCCTCCACCTGCGTCGCCGACGCGCTGGCCGCGGCCCGCATCTCGCGCCGCAGGTCGCCCGCCGCGCCGCTCACGTCGGCGCGGATCTCGGCGGCCAGCTCGGAGACCGAGTCGCGGATCTCCAGCTCCAGGTCGGCCAGTTCGCCGCCGCGGTCGGCCAGTTCGGCGCGGCCCGCCTCGGTGATGGAGTAGACCTTGCGCCCGCCCTCGGTGGCGTACGTGACCAGCCCCTCGGCCTCCAGCTTGGCCAGGCGCGGGTACACGGTGCCCGCGGAGGGCGCGTACAGGCCCTCGAAGCGCTCCTCCAGCAGGCGGATCACCTCGTACCCGTGGCGCGGGGCCTCGTCCAGCAGCTTGAGGAGGTAGAGGCGGAGGCGGCCGTGGGCGAAGACGGGCGGCATGTCAGAGCACCTTCTTGTCGAGTGCGAGCGGGGTTTCGGCGGCCGGGGCGTCGGCCTGCGGCCGGCGGAGCAGCGCGATCGAGCCCGAGACGGTGGTGGCGCGCAGCGTGCCGGTGCCCGCGCCCAGCGTGCCGGTGATCCGCTTGGTGCCCAGCTGGCCGGAGACCCGCAGGTCCTCGAAGGCGTTGGAGACGCCGCCGGTGGCGGTGTTGGCCTCGACGCGGGCGTCGGCCGGGTGCGGCAGCCGGATGGCGACCTGGCCGGAGACGGAGTTCAGGACGATGTCCACCGGGCGCGGCTCGGCCTCTTCGAGGGCCAGGTCGATGAGCATGTCGCCGCTGACCGAGTCGGCCCGTACGCTGCCGCCCGCGCCGTCGACCACGGTCAGTCCGCCGGAGACGGAGTGGAAGCCGAGGCCGCCGGTCACGGACTGGGCCTCGACGCCGCCGGAGACGGTGTGCGTCTTGACCTTGCCGGACAGGCCGACCAGCGTGGCGTCGCCGGAGACCCCGTTGACGTCGGTGTCGCCGCTGATGCCGGAGACGAAGACCGTGGCGCTGACGGTGGCCAGCTGGACGCGGGTGGCGGCGGGGACGGTGAGGGTGACCGTCGCGCTGCGCTCCCAGGCCTTGTGGCCGGAGTCGGAGGCGGACCAGGCCTTCCACGGCTTGCCCTCGAACCACTTCTTGAAGCCCTGGGAACCATTCCAGGGCAGGTCCTCGTAGGAGACGGTGAGGACGCCGTCCTCCTGCACGACGTGCAGGGGCGGTCCGTCGACCTCGGCCACCTCCAGGCGGGCCGATTCCTCGTCGGCGGCGGCCGCGGCGACGACGTTGACGGTGCCGCCGGCCACGCGGACGCGGACCTCGGTCACCGGCTCGTCGAAGGTGATCTTCTGCGGTTCGGCGACCGACCACGTCTTCTGCTCAGCCATGGTTGCTGATCCTCCTCGGCGTAAGGTCTCGACGCACGCAACATATCGCGTCTTCTGGGGAACACGATATATCGCGGATGGGGGAAGTCAAGCGCGATGCCGCATCCCTTTACGCCCGACTTACGATGCTCTACTGCGATTTGCCTTAGCGTGTGGGACATGCCGATCTCTCAGACCACGGCGGGCGGCCTGCTGCTCTGCCGCACCGAGCCGCTCGTCGCCCGCCCCGCCGCACACCTCCTGCGCGAACGCCTGCTGCTCGCCCCCGCCGGCGAGTGGAGTGCGCTGGTCCCGGAGGGCAAGCCATGGCTCGGCGGCGAAGAGTCCGCGGCCGAGGTGCTGTCGGGCTGGGGCTCGGCGCTCGCGATCGGCGCCAACTGGCCGGTGCTGAGCCTGTGGTGGGAGGGCGGCCACACCGGCTTCGCGCTGGCATCGGGCTTCCGGCGGCCCGCCGTGTACGAATGGGACCCGGCCGGCCGGCCGGTCGGCGAGGCGGACGCCATGCGGGTGCTGGCGGTGCGGCTCGGGCTGGACCCCGTACTGGACCTGGAGGACCTGGAGCGGCTCACCCGCCCCGACGACGCCGCGGACGGCGCCGCCCGGCTGCTCGGGCTGATCGCGCTCCTGGCCCGGGCCGGCCTGGCACTGCCCGCCGGACTGGCCCCCGGCGAGCCCGCCGACCGGCTACGGGAGGCGGCCCGGGTCGCGCCCGGCGCCGAGACGGTGGAGTGGTCGGGCTGGCGCGACGCGGTGCGGGCGGAGCTGGACGTGCTGGAAGACGGCCCCCTGGGCCCGTGGGTCCGCGGCCCGAAGGCCCGGCGCCTGGGCGCCGCCCAACTGGCGGCGGGCGCCCCCCTGCTGCTCTGGGCGGCCCGGCGCCGCAGCCCGGGCTGGCTGACGGCGGGCGCACTGCTGGTCACCCACGGCGCGCTGTCCCTGGCGTACGACCGGGCCCGCCCGCCGCGCTGACCGACGAAAGGGCCCCGCCGGCAGCGGCGGGGCCCCTTGGTCGTGACGGGCACCGGGGCCCGGGCCCCGGCTACTCGTCCTCTTCCTCGTCGTCGTCCAGGCGGGCCAGCCAGGTGGCCAGGCGTTCCACCGGGACCTCGAAGTCCGGGTTCAGGTCGACGAAGGTGCGCAGCTGCTCGGCGAGCCACTCGAAAGTGACCTCCTCCTCGCCGCGCCGCTTCTCCAGCTCCTCGATGCCGCGATCGGTGAAGTACAAGTCGGGCTCCGTGCCGTACAGGCGGTCGTGATGGGGTGTTTCCCGCCAGGATAATCCGCCGTGCGAAGACACCTCCCGCGCTCTGCCGCCCGGCGCTAGCCTTGATGGCCACACAGGGCGAGCGGGGGGCGGGCCAGGGAATGCCGGACGGGCGCTCGGAGGGGTCCGCGCGCGCCTACGAGCTCCTGGAGCCCCTCGTCCGGGCGGCGACCGTACGCGTCCACGCCCCCTCCGGCGGGTATGACAGCTCTGGCAACAGCTGGTCCGGACCCACGTGGGGGAGCGGCTTCTTCATCGCCCCCGGCTGGGTCCTGACGTGCGCGCACGTGGTCGGCGAAGGGGGTGCTGCGGTGCGTCTGGTCGGGCGCGAGGTCGCCATCACCTTCCAGTCCGGGAACGCCGCCGGGAACGGCGCCGCCAGCGGGACCGTGGCCGGGCGCGTGGACTGCGTGCTGCCCGAGCGGCTGGAGGGCCGGCGCCCCGGCCGGCGGTCCCTGTGGGACCTGCCCGACCTGGCGCTGGTGCGGGTGCTGGCGCCGGTCTCGCACGCCTGCGCCTGGCTGACCGACCGGCCCAGACCCCGCCTGGCCGAGGTCGCCTACTTCGGCTGCACCGAGGACCTCGGCACCCCGGAGATCACCGGCCGGACGACCCGGCTGCGCGGCTCCGCCGGGAACGGCGCGGCCATCCGGCTCGGCGGCGAAGACGAGATCGAGCCCGGCATGTCCGGCGGCCCGGTGGTGGACCTGGCCACCGGCGAGGTCGTCGGCGTGGTCAAGGCCCGGCGCCACACGGGCGGCGGCGGACTCGCGGTGTCGGTGGTGCAGTTGCGGACGCTGCCGCTGGTGCCGGCGACCGGGCAGGTCGGGACGTACCGCCGGGTCATGCAGGCCCACGACCTGTACCACTACGACGAACACCGCAGCGACCTGAACAGCCGCCGCACCTGGACCGACGTGCACGACGAGTTGCCGGCGCCGGACGCCGATCCGTTCGGCGCGCGCGGGCGCCTCACCGCGGGGGAGCGGACCACACTGTGCGGGCTGCTCGCCGAACTCCCCGCCCCGGGCTCCTCGGAGGCCGTACGGGCCCTGGTCGAGGAGGCCCGCGGGCAGGAGCCGGACCCCTCGGCGCCGGCCCCGCTGAGCTGGCGCGACGGGCTCGGCCTGCTGCGCGACCCGCCCGGCGGCGAGGGGGAGGCCGCGGCGATGCTCCGGTACGCGACCGAGGTGAGCGTGGCCGTCCACCGCGAGCCACCGTCGCCGGGCGCCGACGAGGAGCTGTGGGACTGGGTACGGACGACCGCGGAGCGGCTGTGGCGCAGGCTGCGGCGGGAGCTGGCCGAGCGCCGGGCCCGGGGCCTGGCGGAAGCTGCGGGGCGCCGGCGCGCCGCGGCCGCCCAGGCCGTCCACCAAGCCCACGGGGCTTCGCCGCGGGCCGCCGCCGCGCTGCCCGCCGGGCCCTCGGTACTGCTGGAGGCGTGGGCGCACGGCTGGGAGGACGTGTACGACTGGCGGGTCTCGGTGCTCACCGGGCCGGGCCGGGTGACCCCGGTGGAATCGGGCGTACGGGCAACCCTGGTGGCCCTGCCGGAGGCGCTGCGGGCACCGCTCGCCGAGGCCTTCCGCCGCTGCGACACGCACGAGGCGGCGGCCCTGCTCGAAGTGGCCGTGGCGCCCGAGCTGTTCGGGCTGGCGGTGGACGAGTGGCCGGTGGCCGGCGGGGTGCCGGTCGGGGTGCAGCGGCCGGTGGTGCTGCGCCATCCGGCGGACGGCTCCGACCCGCAGGAGGCGGCCCGCCGCTGGGCGCGGGTCCAGGCGGCCCCGCCGGCCGACGAGCGGGCCGACTGCGCGGGCGGGCGGCCGCGCAGCCCCTCGCCGCGGTGGCTGGCGGGGCTCGCGGACAACACGGTGCCGGTGCACTGCCGGGCGCCCGGGCTGGAGCCCACGCTGGGGTCGCTGCTCGCGGTACGGGCGGCCGGGTACGGGGTGGCGGTGTGCCGCCGGCCGCCACCGGACCCGGGGGCGTCGTGCGAGCCGTACCACCGGGGGCTGCGCGAGGAGTTCACGCAGGCGGGCCGGGGCGCGCTGCTGCCGCAGCGCTTCCAGGCGCTGCGGAGCCGGCTGCACGGCGCGGACCCGGACGCCTACTGGGCGGCGGGGGTGGCCCTGATCTGGAACGACCCCGGGCGGCCGCTGCCGGAGGACGAGCCGCTCCAGGGGGACCTGTGAGGGGGCCGGGGCCCGCGCCGGGCCGGCCCGCAGCGGGGCACCTCCGGGACCGACTTGAGGGGAAGGAGCACGCGTGAACGAGGAATGGCTCATCTACCGCGGCGTCGGCGAACCCCACGACGGGATCGACGCCCTGCCCGACCCGCCGCCCTGGCGGGACTTCGACGGCGGACCCGTCGGGGAGACCGGGGCGGCCGCCGCACAGCCCGACGGGAACGTGGCGCGCCGGCTCGGCGCGCACCGGCAGGCCGCCGAGATGCACCGGCCCGAGCCCGAGGAGCTGGAGGCCATCAACGCCGCGCTGTACCTGCGCAGGCCGCTGCTGGTCACCGGGTACCCGGGAACGGGGAAGTCCACCCTCGCGCACGCCGTCGCGCACGAGTTGAAGCTCGGGCGCGTCCTGCGCTGGCCCGTGGTCTCGCGGACCGTGCTCCAGGACGGGCTCTACCGGTACGACGCCATCGCCCGCCTCCAGGACGTGCAGCTCGCGGCCGGCTCCGCCGCCGAGGGCCGGGCCGACCCCCCGGGGATCGGGAAGTACGTCCGGCTCGGGCCGCTGGGCACGGCCCTGCTGCCCACCGGGCGGCCGCGCGTCCTGCTCGTCGACGAGCTGGACAAGAGCGACATCGACCTGCCCAACGACCTGCTGAACGTCCTGGAGGAAGGGGAGTTCGCCCTTCCGGAGCTGGAGCGGGTCGCCGACACCGAGCCCGAGGTGCAGGTGCTCACCGACGACGGGGCGAAGGTGACCGTCCGGGGCGGGCGGGTGCGCTGCCGGGCCTTCCCCTTCATCATCCTCACCAGCAACGGCGAGCGGGACTTCCCGGCCGCCCTGCTGCGCCGGTGCATCCAGCTCAAGCTCGGGCAGCCCGGGGAGAAGCGGCTCGCCACCATGGTGCGGGCGCACCTGGGCGAGGAGGCGGCCCGGCTGGGGGCCGATCTGATCCGGGAGTTCCTCAGCCGCTCGCAGTCCGAACTGGTCGCCGCCGACCAGCTGCTGAACGCCATCTACCTCACCCACCACGCCGCGCCGCCCACCCGGGAGGACCTGGCGGACCTGCTCATCCAGCGCCTAGACCGCCCGAGGTGACGGGCCGTGCCAGCCGCCGGGCCCGGCATCCGCGAACTGGCCGCCCTGCTCAGGGCCGCCGGGCTCGACCCGTCCACCGAGGAGATCGCCGACGCGCTCTGGCTCGCCGGCCACACCAGCCCCCCGGGCGGCCGGCCGCCGGACGCGGATGCGCCCGGACGGGAGCCGGCCGCCGAGCCGGACGAGGCGCCGCCCGGGCCGGAGCCCGTACGGCCGCCGCGGCCGCGCGCCGAGGAACCGATCGGCCTGTACGCGCCGGAGGCCCGCCCGGGAGGCACCCCGGACCCGGGGTCCGGGTCCGGGTCCGACTCCGGGGCCGGTCCCGGCGGCGGGTCGCGGGCCGCCGACGCGCCGGAGGCCCTGGACGGCGTGCCCGTACGGGTCCCCGCGGCGGCCGCGCTGCCCCGGATCCTGGACGTCCAGCGGGCCCTGCGCGCCCTCCAGCGCCACCGCCCGCCCTCGCCGCCCGGCCGGACGGTGCTCGACGAGCCCGCCACCGCCGAGGCCAGCGCGCGGGCGCTCGGGCTGGTCATCCCGGTGTTCCGGCGCGAGAGCCGGCGCGAGGCGACCGTACGGCTGGTGATGGACGCGTCGCCGTCGATGGCGGTGTGGCAGGACATGTTCGAGGAACTGCGCTCCGTGTGCGAGCGGTTGGGCGCCTTCCGGGACGTGCAGGTGTACTACCTGCACCGGCTCGTGGACGGCGGCGCGGCCGTCGGGCGCGGCCCGCTGCCCGGCGCCGGGGCGGCCTCCGGGGACCAGCTGCGGGACCCCACCGGGCGGGCGCTGACCATGGTGGTCTCCGACTGCGCCGGGCCGGTGTGGCGCGAGGGCCAGGCGCAGCGGCTGCTGTACCGGTGGGCCGAGTGCACCCCCTGCGTGGTCGTGCAGCCCCTGCCGCAGCGGCTCTGGAGCCGCAGCTGGCTGCCCACCGAGCGGGGCACGCTCTCGCGGGTCGAGGGCGGCGGCGGGAAGCTGAGGTTCCGCCCGGACCGGCCGCCGCGGGCCGGGCGGCCCACCGGCGGGCTGACCGTGCCCGTCCTGCCCCCGAGCGCCACCGCCCTCGGCGCCTGGGCCCGGCTCGTCGCCGGGCTCGGCACCGGACCCGTCCCCGCCGAGGTGGGCCGGGTCCTCGCCCGCCACCCGGCCGCGCCCGCGCCGCCGCCGCGGGCCGCCCGGCCGCCGCGCGAACTGGTGCGGCGCTTCCGCGCCTCGGCCGCGCCCCGGGCCGTACAGCTCGCGGTGTACCTGTCGGCGGCCCCGCTGACGCTGCCCGTGATGCGGCTGGTGCAGCGCACGATGCTGCCCGACTCGGAGCCCTCGGACCTGGCGGAGGTGCTGCTGAGCGGGCTGTTGAGGCGCACCTCCGAGGCCGGCTGGTACGCCTTCGTGCCCGGGGTGCAGGACGTACTGCTGGGGCCGCTGGGGCGGGACGAGGCCGCACTGGTCCTCAAGCACTGCTCGGAGTACGTGCTGGCGCACTTCGGGCGGGGCGTACGCAACTTCCCCGCGCTCGCCGTCTCGCAGCTGACCGGGGCCCCCGCGCCGGCCGAGGACGCCGACGAGCGGGTCCCGGCGGCCCGGCTGCCGCAGGCCTTCGCGCAGGTCTCCGCCAAGGTCGTACGCCGCTACCTGCCCGGCCCGCCGCCCGAGGGCCCGGCGGTGGCGGCGAGCAGCCCGCCGCCGCCCGGCCGCGACCAGGCGCTGCGGACCGCCCGGGAGCGGCTCGCGGAGCACGACCGCAGCGGGGACGCGAGCGGCCAGCGCCCGCTGTACGAGGCCGTGACGCTACTGCGGCGGGCGGTGGCCACCCCCGCCGGACCCGGCGACCCGCCGGGCGAGGCCGAGACCGAGCTGGCCGGGGCGTTGCTGCGGCTGTGGGCGCTCCAACGCGACCCCGAACTGCTCGCGGAGGCCGAGCGGGCCCTGGCCGGACTGGACACCCCCGGGGCGCGGGCGGCGCTCGGCCGGGTCCTGTACGAGCGCGCCCTGGCGGCCCCGGGGCCGCCACCCCTGGGCGACGCCGGGCTGCTGGCCGCGGCCGAACGGGAGTTCGCCGCCGCCGGGGCCGCGGCGGACCTCGACCCGGGGCTGCGGGTGGACTGCGCGGTCCGGCGGGCGCAGGCCCTGATCCGGCTGAGCGGGCTGCGGGAGGACCCGGGGCCCCTGCGGGAGGCGCGGGCCGCGCTGGAGGCCCTGACGGGCCCCGGCCTCGGCCCCGACCCGGATCCGGATCCGGATCCGGAATCCGCCGCCAACGCGCACGCCGGCGTCGACCCCGCGCTGCGGCTCGCGCTCGGCCGCGCCCGGCGGGCGCGGGGGGCCCCCCCCCCCCCCCCGCCCCCCCCCCCCGCCGGGGGGGGGCGGGCCGCCGACCACCTGACCGTGGACCCGGCCGCCGGGCGGGGCGCGCGGGCCCGGGTCCGCGTCGAACGGGCCACGGCCCTGCGGCACCTGCCCGGACGGCTGGAGGAGGCCGCCGGGCAACTGGAGGCCGCGCTGGCCGAGGCCGCCGGCGACCCCGAACTGCGGGTGTCCGCGCTGCTCTGCCTGGCGCGGGTGCACCAGGCCCGCCACGAACGGGACGCGGACCCCACGGCCCTGGAGGACGCGGCCGGCGCGTACAGCCGGGCCCGGCGGCTGATCCCCCGGGACGGGGACACCTTCGGGGAACTGCTGCCCGAGTGGGGCGAGGTGCTCCTGGCCCGAGCCGGGGCCGCCGAGGCCGACGGGCGCGCCTTCGCCTCCACCGCGGTGCGGGTGCTGCGCGAGAGCCGGGCCGCGGTGCCGCAGTCCGACCCCCGGGCCGCGCACCGGCTGATCCGGCTGGCGGCCGGGTTGCGCCTGCGGCACACGTACGAGGGCGACCTGGTGGACCTGCGCGAGGCCGAGTACCTGCTGGAGGTGGCCGTCCGGCAGAGCCGCAGCCCCCTGGAGCAGGCCGGGGCCTGGCGCGACCACGGGGACGTACAGCAGCAGATCCACGCCCAGACGCGGGCGTTGGAACGGCTCGACCGCGCCGCGGACTCCTATCGGCGGGCGTGGCGGGCGGCGCTGGAGACCGACCGGGGGGAGCGGCGGGACACCGCCGTCGAGCTGGCCGCGCGGGTGCAGGAGCTGCGCGGGGAGGTGCTGGAGCGGCTCGCGCGGCCGCGGGCGGCGCTGGACGCGTACCGCTCCGCGCTGGAGTCGTGGACGCGGCTCGGCGCGGGCGCCGACACCCGCGCCGCCGCCGTCCGCGCCCGCATCCGCGCCCTGGAGCCGCCTTTGTGACCACCCCTCGGCGCGGGGTCCGGGGCGGAGCCCAACAGGGGGCGGGGCCGCCGCCGTTTCCGGTTACCCCTCGGAGGGAAAAGGCCGCACATGGTGACCAAGCATCAGGAAGCGGCGGCAGCGGCCCCCGAGTGCCCCGGGCGGTTACCGGACCTCTCCGGGCTGGACCTGGCCGCACTGCGGGGGATCGAGCACCCCGTGCTCGCCCAGGTGATCGAGGGCATGGTCGAGCGGGTGACCCACCCGGCCGAGATCCTGAACGCCTTCGACTCCGGAGTCGTCTGATCTGTCTGCCCTGAAAGGAGTTGACCACTTTCCGCCGTTAGCGCGGGCCCCCGGAAGGGCAGGGATGGGGACGTCCCGGGGGAGGGAGGCACAGGCGATGAGGCACACGAACACGAGTCACGCGCGGCACGCCCCCTGGCCCTACACCCGGCTCGACGTACCCGCTGCCCGGGCCGGCGGCCACCGGCCACACCCCATACGGCAGTTCGTCCTCAAGACGCGCAGCCGCTGCAACCTCGCCTGCACCTACTGCTACGTCTACGCCATGGCGGACCAGGGCTGGCGCGCCCAGCCCACCGTCATGACCCCGGCCACCGTCACCCGCGCCGCCGCCCGCATCGCCGAACACGCCGCCGCCCACGACCTGCCCCGCGTCGACCTCGTCCTGCACGGCGGGGAGCCGCTGCTCACCGCCCCCGCCGACCTCGCCGCACCCGTCGAGGCCGTACGGGACGCCCTGCGCGCGGCCGCCCCGCGCACCCGGGTCACCGCGACCGTCCAGACCAACGGCGTCCTGCTCACCCGCGGCCGGCTCGCCGCGCTCGCCGCCGCCGGGATACGCGTCGGCGTCAGCCTCGACGGCGGGCTGCCCGCGCACAACGCCCGCCGGGTGGACCACGCCGGGCGCCCCGGGTTCACCGCCGCCGCCCGGGGCCTGCGGCTGCTGGGCCGCCACCCCGAGAGCTACGCCGGGGTGCTCTGCGTCGTGGACCTCGACCAGGACCCCGTGGAGACGTACGAGTCCCTGCTCGCCTTCGCGCCGCCCAGCATCGGCCTGTTGCTGCCCCTGGCCAACTGGAGCACCCCGCCGCAGGGCCGGAGCCCGTGCGAGACCCCGTACGCCGACTGGCTCCTCGCCGTCTTCGAACGCTGGTGGCACGACGGGCAGCGGCGCACCCGGATCCGGATGTTCGAGGAGATCATCGCCCTGCTGCTCGGACTGCCCGCCGCCACCGAGACCCTGGGCCTGGCGCCCGCCGCCACCGCCGTCGTCGAAACCGACGGGGCCATCGAGCAGGCCGATTCACTGAAGTCCGCCTACGAGGGCGCCGCCGGCACCGGGATGGACCTCGCCACGCACAGCTTCGACGAACTGCTGGAACACCCCGGGCTCGTCGCCCGCCAGCTCGGCCGCGACGCCCTCGCCGCCGCCTGCCGCTCCTGCGAACTGGTCGAGGTGTGCGGCGGCGGGCACTACCCGCACCGCTACCTCGCCGGCGAGGGGTTCCGCCAGCCCTCCGTGTACTGCGCCGACCTCCAGGTCCTCATCCGGCACATCGCCCACGCCCTGCGCGACGCCACCCGGCGGGCCGCGTCGTGAACCCCTTCACCGTCACCTCCGCCACCCTGCGCGCCCTGGCCTCCACCGAGCCCTCGGCCGACGGCACCCGCCTCGTGCGCGACGTACGCCGCTCCAAGCGCCTGGTCCTGCTGCGCGCCGTGCTCGACGCGGCCCCCGGCGGGCGCGCCGGGGAGGCCGCCGAGCACTGGGCCCTGCTGGAGGAGGCCGAGCGGCACGCCCCCGACGCGGTGCGCGACGTCCTGCACTACCCGGCCACCGGGGTGTGGGCCGAGGAGACCCTGCGCCGGCTGCACGCCCCGTGCGGACCCCCGGCCGACCTCGCCCACCTCGGGGCGCTCGCCGTCGCCGCCGCCCTGCGCTCCGGGATCACCTTCAAGGCCACCCTGCGGCCCGTGCACGGCCGCCTGGTCCTGCCCACCGTCGGCCTGCTGCGCCCGGCCCGGCCCGGGCCGCTCGCGCTCACCGAGTGCTCCTGGGACCCCGAGGACCCGGCCGCGCTGGCCCTGCACACCCTGCCCGGCGGCCGTACCGCCCTCGACGACCTCGACCCCTACCGGGCCCCCGGCCCGGACCGGCCGGCGCCCGTGCGCCCGGCCCGCCGGCTCACCCCCCGCGGCCACAAGCGCTGGGACACCCAGTGGTCCGGCGCCCTCACCCTGCTCCAGCGCTACGACACCGCCCGCGCGCAGGAGACGGGCCTGCTGCTGCGCTCGGTGGTCCCGCTCGGTGGCGGCTCCCGCTCCAGCGGCGCCACCCTGCCCGCCGCCGCGGGCTCCGTACTGGCCCGGGCGCAGGCCCCGCCCGCGCTCGCCGCGACCCTCGTGCACGAGGTGCAGCACGGCAAACTGACCGCCTTGGCCGACGTGGTCACCCTGCACACCGCCGACCGCACGCCCCGGCACTGGGCCCCCTGGCGCGACGACCCCCGCCCCCTGGAAGGGCTGCTGCACGGCGCGTACGCCCACCTGGCCCTCGCCGGGTACTGGCAGCGCGCCGCCCTCTACGGGGCCCGGGGCGCGTGGGCCCAGCACGCCCGGATCCGCGCACAGGTGGCCGCCGTACTGCCCGTCATCCAGGCTCAGCGCCAACTGACGGCCGCCGGCCGGGAGTTCACCGAGGCCATGGCCGCCGCCGAACAGGCCATGGACGAGGTGGCGCCCCCCGCGGGCCAGCAGGCCGCCGCCCGCCGCGCGGTGGACCTGGAACGCGGCGCCTGGTGCGCGGAGCACCCCGAACTCGCCCCGTTCGCACAAGGCTGACGGACCGTCCACTGCGGTACCTTTTCAACCCCGTCCACCGCCCGCATCCAGGGAGACGGCAGCATGACGACCGGAAGCCTCCAACCGCAGCGCTTCGTCATCAGCTTCGCGGGCTTCAACCGCCCCTGGGCCGTGTGGATCGCCCACCGCCTGGAGGAGTACGGCCACCGCGTCACCCTCCAGCGCTGGGACCCGCAGAACAGCCCCGGCATCGGTGAGGCCCTCGACGACCTGGCCCGTGGCGGCGGCCGGGTGCTGCTCGTCCTCAGCGAGCGCTACTTCTCCGCCGGCGCCCACTCCGACATGCAGGACGCGGAGTGGAACACCGCCCTGCGCGAGGTCACCGACCGCCACCCCGACCGGTTCGCGGCCGTCTGCCTCACCGACGCCCCGCTGCCCAGCGCCGTCGCCGTACTGGAGAAGACCGACCTGTGGGGCCTGGACTCGTACGAGGCCGAGTACCGGGTGCTGCGCCGCCTCGACCTGCCCACCGACCGGGTCGGCGCCGAGACCGGCCGCCGCGGCCCGCGCTTCCCCAACGACCCGCCCGAGATCTGGGGCCGCGTCCCGCGCCGCAACCCCCGCTTCACCGGCCGCAACGACGTCATCGGCAACCTCCGCGAAGCCCTGACACAGGCCCCGCCCGGGGCCTCCACCGTGACCCTGCTCGGGCTCTCCGGGGTCGGCAAGACCCAGGTCGCCACCGAGTACGCCTACCGCTTCGCCTCCGAGTACGACGTCGTGTGGTGGGTCCCGGCCGAGGACCGGCCCACCCTGCGCGAGCGCCTCGCCGACCTGGCCCCCGCGCTGGGCCTGCCGCGCGGCGCCGGCAGCTACGGCGAGCAGATCCGGGCCGTCCTCGAAGCGCTGCGGCGCGGCTCCCCGTACAACCGCTGGCTGATCGTCTTCGACGGCTGTGACAACCCCGACGACCTGACCGACCTGCTGCCGGCCGGCGCGGGCGACGTGATCATCACCTCCCGCAACCGCGAATGGGCCTCCCGGCACAGCAGCCTGGTCGAAGTGCCCCTCTACGCGCGGCCCGAGTCCATCACCTTCATCCGCCGCCGGGCCCTGCGCCTCACCGGCGAGGAGGCCGACCAGCTCGCCGAGGCCCTGGACGACTACCCGCTCGCCCTCGACCAGACCGCGGGCTGGCTCGCCGACTCCCCGCTGCCCGTCGGGGACTACCTGGCGCTGCTGAGGCGCCGGCTCGACTCCCGGGAAGCCGTCACCATCTCCGACGACTACCCGCTGCCCTTCCCCACCGCCCTCGCCATACTGCTCAACAACATCCGCGAGAACTTCCCCGACGCCCTCGCCCTGCTCCGGCTGTTCGTGTTCTTCGCACCCGGCCGGGTGCCGCTGCGGCTGCTGCGCGAGTTCCCCGCCGACGACGTGCCCGAGGACCTCGCGGGCCTCATCAACGACCAGATCCGGTGGAACGCGGCCCTCAACAAGCTCGTCCAGTTCTCCGTGGTCCGCCTGGAGTACTCCGACCTGCCCGTCGAGGAGGGCGGCGGCCTGGAGACCGTCCAACTCCACCGCATGGTCCACAACATCGTCCGCGAGGACCTCGGCGAGCAGGAGGCCGAGCCGCTCTCGCGCGCCGTGCGCCAGGTGCTCGCCGCCGCCGACCCCGGACGGCCCGCAGACTCCCGGCTCTGGCCCCGGTACGCCGAACTCATCCCGCACCTGGACTCCGCCGGCGTGCTGACCAGCACCAACCCGCGCATCCAGAACTTCCTGCTGCACTGCCTGCGCTACCTGATGCTCGCCGGGGAGTACCGCACCTGCCTGCGGCTCGTCGAACAGACCGACGGCATCTGGCGCGCGATGCTCGGCGACGACCACGACCAGCTGCGCGAGCTCAGCTACCACCACACCGGTGCCCTGCGCATGCTCGGGCACTTCCGCCGCGCCGAGACCCTCGCCCGCTCCCGCGCCGACCGGCTCCTCGCCGAGCGCGGCGACCGGGACCTGGAGACCCTGCGCGCCACCAGCACCTACGCCGGGGTCCTGCTCAGCACCGCCAAGTTCGAGGAGGCACGGGAGCTGCTGGAGCACGCCTTCGCGACCTATCGCGAACTGCTCGGCGAGGACGACTCCACCACCCTCAACGCCCAGAACAACGTCGCCGTCGTCCTGCGCCTGCTCGGCCGCTTCCAGGAGGCGTACGACACCGACCTGGACACCCTGCGCCGGCGCGAACGCGTCCTGCGGGTACGGCACATCGCCACGCTCTCCTCGGGCATCGGCTGCGCGATGGGACTGCGGCTGATGGGGCGCTACCGGGAGGCGCTGGCCCGCCAGGAACAGGGCCTCAAGATCCACATCCAGGTGCTGGGCGCCAACCATCCGCAGACCCTGCGAGCCGAGCACAACCTCGGGATGTGCCTGCGCCGCTCCGGGGACATCCCCGGCGCCGGCGCCCGGCTGCGCAGCGTCCTGGAACGCTCCACGCGCGTCTTCGGCGCCGAGTTCCCCTGGACGCTGATGGTCGCCTCGGACTACGCGACGTACCTGCGCGAGTACGGGGACATCGGCGAGGCCCGCCGCATCTCCGAGGACGTCGTACGGGGCTACCAGTCCCAGCTCGGGCTCGCCCACCCGTACAGCATCGGCACGGTCGGCAACCTCGGCCTGGTGCTGCGCGCGCAGGGCGAGCGGGTGGAGGCGCTGTCGCTCGCGGAACAGGCGCTGGTGGGCATGCGGGGCGCGCTCGGCGACCGGCACCCGTGGACGCTGGGCTGCGCCCTGAACGCGACCGGGCACCGCAACATCACCGGGCGGCTCGACTCCGCGGTCGACCTGAGCCGGGAGACCCTGCGCACCGCCGAGCAGGTGCTGGGCCCGGACCACCCGATGGCGCTCAGCGCGCAGATCGCGCTCGCCGCGGATCTGCGGTCGGTCCGTGAGGACGCGGAGGCGGGCAAGCACGAGGACGCGGGCATCAAGGGCCTGATCCGCACCCTCGGCCCCCAACACGTCCACACGGTCTCGGCCCGTCAGCAGACCCGCCCGTACTGGGACTTCGAACCCCAACCGTAGCCCCGGCAACGGTGCTGCAGCCGGAAGGCCCGGCTCCCCCGAGGGGTGCCGGGCCTTCCGGGGTTACGAAGCTCAGGCTTCGAAGACCTCGTTCAGCAGGAGCTGCTGCTCCGCCTGGTGGCGCTTCGCGGAGCCCACCGCCGGCGAAGAACCGTGCGGCCGCGAGATGCGCCGCAGGCGCTCGCCCGCCGGGACGTCCGCACCGACCGCCAGGTCGAGGTGGTCGATCAGGTTCAGCGCGATGAACGGCCACGCACCCTGGTTCGCCGGCTCCTCCTGCGCCCAGATGTACTTCGCCGCGTTCGGGAACTTGGCGATCTCCGCCTGGAGCTCCGCACCCGGCAGCGGGTACAGCCGCTCGATGCGGATGATCGCCGTGTCCGTGATGCCGCGCTTCTCCCGCTCGGCCTCCAGGTCGTAGTAGACCTTGCCGGCGCAGAAGACGACCTTGCGGACCGCGTTCGCGTCCACGGTCGCGTCGCCGATGACCGGACGGAACGAACCGTTCGTGAACTCCTCCGCCTTCGACGCCGCAGCCTTCAGACGCAGCATCGACTTCGGGGTGAAGACGATGAGCGGCTTGTGGTGCGGGTTGTGGACCTGCCAGCGCAGCAGGTGGAAGTAGTTCGACGGCAGGGTCGGCATCGCGACCGTCATGTTGTCCTGCGCGCACATCTGGAGGAAGCGCTCGGGGCGCGCGGACGAGTGGTCCGGGCCCTGGCCCTCGTAGCCGTGCGGCAGCAGCAGCGTGACGCCGGAGGTCTGGCCCCACTTCTGCTCGGCCGAGGAGATGAACTCGTCCACGACGGTCTGCGCGCCGTTGACGAAGTCACCGAACTGGGCCTCCCAGAGGACCAGCGACTCCGGGCGGGCCAGCGAGTAGCCGTACTCGAAGCCCATGGCCGCGTACTCGGAGAGCAGCGAGTCGTAGACGTTGTACCGGGCCTGGTCGTCCGACAGGTACAGCAGCGGGGTGTAGTCCTCGCCGGTCTCCCGGTCGATGAGGACCGCGTGGCGCTGGCCGAAGGTGCCGCGGCGGGAGTCCTGGCCGGACAGCCGGACCGGGGTGCCCTCCATCAGCAGCGAGCCGAAGGCGAGGGTCTCGCCCATGCCCCAGTCGATGGTGCCCTCGTCGATCATCGCCGCGCGGCGCTGCAGCTGCGGCAGCAGACGCGGGTGGACGGTGACCCCGTCGGGGATGTTGACCTGGGACTCGGCGATCCGCTTGACGACCTCCGGGGAGACCGCGGTGTTCACGGCGACCGGGAAGTCGGCCTGCGTGACCGGGGCAGGGGCGGCGACGGCGGGCTGCGTGGCGGCCTCGCGGACCTCCGCGAAGACCTTCTCCAGCTGGCCCTGGAAGTCCTGGAGCGCCTGCTCGGCCTCTTCCAGCGTGATGTCGCCGCGACCGATGAGGGACTCGGTGTACAGCTTGCGCACCGAGCGCTTCTTGTCGATCAGGTCGTACATCAGCGGCTGCGTGAACGCCGGGTTGTCGGACTCGTTGTGCCCGCGGCGGCGGTAGCAGATGAGGTCGATGACCACGTCCTTGTTGAACGCCTGACGGAACTCGAAGGCGAGCCGCGCGATGCGGACCACGGCCTCCGGGTCGTCGCCGTTCACGTGGAAGATCGGCGCCTCGATCATGCGGGCCACGTCGGTCGCGTACATCGAGGAACGCGAGGACTCCGGGGCGGCGGTGAAGCCGACCTGGTTGTTGATCACGACGTGGACGGTGCCGCCGGTGCGGTATCCGCGCAGCTGCGACATGTTCAGCGTCTCGGCGACCACACCCTGGCCGGCGAAGGCCGCGTCGCCGTGCAGGGCGACGGGCAGGACGGTGAAGTCCGTGCCGCCCTTGTTGATGATGTCCTGCTTGGCGCGGACCACGCCCTCCAGGACCGGGTCCACCGCCTCCAGGTGCGAGGGGTTGGCGACGAGCGAGACCTTGATCTGCTCGCCGTCCAGGCCCGTGAAGGTGCCGTTGGCACCCAGGTGGTACTTGACGTCGCCGGAGCCGTGCATGGACTTCGGGTCGAGGTTGCCCTCGAACTCGCGGAAGATCTGCGCGTACGACTTGCCGACGATGTTCGCCAGCACGTTCAGGCGGCCGCGGTGGGCCATGCCGATCGCGACCTCTTCGAGGCGGGCCTCGGCGGCCGAGTCGATGACGGCGTCGAGCAGCGGGATGACGGACTCGCCGCCCTCCAGGGAGAAGCGCTTCTGGCCGACGTACTTCGTCTGCAGGAAGGTCTCGAAGGCCTCCGCCGCGTTCAGGCGGCGCAGGATGCGCAGCTGCTCCTCGCGCTCCGGCTTGGTGTGCGGGCGCTCGATGCGGTCCTGGATCCAGCGGCGCTGCTTCGGGTCCTGGATGTGCATGAACTCGACGCCGGTGGTGCGGCAGTACGAGTCGCGCAGCACGCCGAGGATGTCGCGGAGCTTCATCATCGACTTGCCGGAGAAGCCACCGACCGCGAACTCGCGCTCCAGGTCCCACAGGGTGAGGCCGTGCTCGGTGATGTCGAGGTCGGGGTGCTTGCGCTGCTTGTACTCCAGCGGGTCGGTGTCGGCCATGACGTGGCCGCGGACCCGGTAGGAGTGGATCAGCTCGAAGACGCGGGCGGCCTTCGTGACGTCGTCGTCGTGCGAGGCGTCGATGTCCCGGAGCCAGCGGACCGGCTCGTACGGGATGCGCAGCGCCTCGAAGACGTCGTCGTAGAAGCCGCTCTCGCCGAGCAGCATGTTCGCGACGATGCGCAGGAACTCGCCGGAGGCCGCGCCCTGGATGGTGCGGTGGTCGTAGGTCGAGGTCAGGGTCATGACCTTGGAGATGCCCAGCTTGTTCAGGGTGTCCTGGGAGGTGCCCTGGAACTCGGCGGGGTAGTCCATCGAGCCGACGCCCATGATGACCGACTGTCCGGGCATCAGGCGGGGCACGGAGTGCACGGTGCCCAGGCCGCCGGGGTTGGTCAGCGAGACGGTGACGCCGGTGAAGTCGTCCATCGTCAGCTTGCCCACGCGGGCCCGGCGGACGATGTCCTCGTAGGCCTGCCAGAACTCGAAGAAGTTGAGGGTCTCGGCCTTCTTGATGCCTGCGACGACGAGCTGGCGGTCGCCGTTGGGCTTCACCAGGTCGATCGCGAGGCCGAAGTTGATGTGCTCCGGCTTGACCAGGGTCGGCTTGCCGTCCTTCTCCGCGAAGGAGTAGTTCATCGACGGCATGGCCTTGATCGCCTGCACCATCGCGTAGCCGATGAGGTGGGTGAAGGAGATCTTCCCGCCCCGGGCGCGCTTCAGGTGGTTGTTGATGACGATGCGGTTGTCGAAGAGCAGCTTCACCGGGACGGCGCGCACGGACGTGGCCGTCGGCACCTCCAGCGAGGCGTTCATGTTCTTGACGACGGCAGCCGCCGGGCCGCGGAGCGTCACCAGCTCGGGGCCCGCGGGGGCCTCGGCGGCGGGCGCGGCCTGCTTGGGGGCTACGGGAGACGGAGCGGGAGCGGCGGCGGCCGGTGCGGCGGCCGGGGCCTGGGAGGTGACAGTCACAGCAGGGGCACCAGAGGGGGTGGCAGGAGCAGGGGCAGGAGCTGACACAGGCGTGGGCACGGGCGCTGAGGACGGTCCGGCGTCGGCCGCCCCCGTGGCGGCGGCGTCGGAGGCCTGCGGGGCCGCGGCGGCGGCGGCGGAGCTGGCGGCCTGTGCGGAGGCGCCCTCCGTCGTCGTCGCGGAGGGTACGGACTGATCGGCCTTCACCGGAGCGGCAGCGCCCCCCGGCTTGTAGTCGGCGAAAAAGTCCCACCAGGCCCGGTCGACCGAATTCGGGTCCTGGAGGTACTGCTGGTAGATCTCGTCGACGAGCCACTCATTCGCGCCGAAGCCTGAGGCAGGGTTCTTCCCGCCCTCTGCTGCTTCGGTCGTGGTGCTCGAGTTACTGGGGGACTGTGGCGACACGGCGGCAACCGCCCTCTTCCGCTTCACAAGGTATGGACAGCGGGAATAAAGGCTACGCCTCCCGGACGGTCGGATGCAGACCGGGCGGGACTTCCGTCGCGCAGGTCACATCGAACGGCGGGTTTCACTGCCTGGAATGGCGGGAAACAAGCGTGGTTCGGGCAGGAGCCACCGTGGTTGCGGCCCCCGTGGCTTCGCACCCCTGACGGACCTCGGGACGTGTGGCCGAGATCATGTCCTTCCCACTCGAACCCTACGTCAACCCGGCACCTGTGAGCTGCCCGGAAGCGTGACAAGGATGCGGCATCCCCGTGACGATTCGGCCACTCCGATGTGCCCTCCGTGCAGTCCGACGGCCCAACGGGCGATGGCCAGCCCCAGTCCGGTGCCCCCGTCGCCGCCGCGGGCGCTGCCGCGGTTGAACCGCTCGAAGACCCGGTGGCGCTCCGCCTCCGGGATCCCGGGACCTTCGTCCAGGACTTCCAGGGCCAGGCTCCCGGGCGCGTCGCCGGCCCGCGCCCGTACGGTGACCCGGCCGTGCGGGGGGCTGTGCTTGAGCGCGTTGTCGATCAGGTTGGCCACGACCTGGTGCAGCCGCTCGGCGTCCGCGTAGGCCGACAGGTCGGACGGGAAGACGTCCAGGTGCAGGTGCACGTCGTTGCGGGTGTGCCCGCCCGAGCCCGTGGACAGCCCCGGCCGCCCGGCGGCCGCCAGCCCGGACTCCTTGAGCACCCCCGACAGGTAGGGCCACACCTCGAAGCGGCGGGCCCGCAGCGGCACCACCCCGTTGTCCACCCGGGACAGGTCCAGCAGGGTCTCCACGAGCCGCCCGAGGCGCTCGGTCTGCTTCAGCGCCGTCCGCATGGTCTCCGGATCGGGGTCCGAGACCCCGTCCACCACGTTCTCCAGCACCGCCCGCAGCGCCGCGATCGGCGTGCGCAGCTCGTGCGAGACGTTGGCGACGAGTTCCTTGCGGTGCCGGTCCACCGCCTCCAGGTCGTCCGCCATCAGATTGATCGTGGAGGCCAGGTCGCCCAGTTCGTCGCGGCGCCCGGCGCCGCGCACCCGGCGCGTGTAGTCGCCGTGGGATATCGCACGGGCCACGGTGGTCATGTCGTCCAGCGGCGCGGTCAGGCTGTGCGCGACGAACTGCGTGATCAGCATCGAGGCGATCACCGAGAACACCGTGATGAAGCGGAACTCGGTGTCGGTGCGCACCGCCACCATCAGCAGGCCCGTGGTGATGAAGACCGAGACCACGACGAGCGTGCCCAGCTTGGTCTTGATCGAGAACGGCGAGAACGGCCGCAGACCCCCGCCGTGCGGGCGCCCCGCGCTCACGCCTGCGCCGGGGTCTCCAGGGCGTACCCGACGCCGTGGACCGTACGGATCCGCTCCGCGCCGATCTTCCGGCGCAGTGCCTTGATGTGGCTGTCGACGGTACGGGTCCCCGACGCGTCGGCCCAGTCCCACACCTCCGCCAGCAGCTGCTCCCGCGAGAGCACCGCCCGCGGGGTCCCCGCCAGGCACACCAGCAGGTCGAACTCGGTCGGCGTCAGGTGCACGTCCTCGGTCTGCACCCGGACCCGGCGCTGCGCGTGGTCGATCTCCAGGTCCCCCAGCCGCAGGGTGGCCCCGCGCGGGGCGTGCGCGGCGAGCGTGGCCCGCTCCACCCGCCGCAGCAGTACGTGGACCCGCGCGGCCAGCTCGCGCATGGAGAACGGCTTCGTCATGTAGTCGTCCGCCCCGACCCCGAGGCCGACCAGCATGTCGGTCTCGTCGTCCCGGGCGGTGAGCATCAGCACGGGGACGGGCCGCTGCGCCTGGACCCGGCGGCAGACCTCCAGCCCGTCGAAGCCGGGCAGCATGACGTCGAGAACCAGCAGCTCGGGCAGCCAGCTCTCGGCGGCCGCCACCGCGGCCGGCCCGTCGTACGTCGTCTGCACCTGGAAGCCCTCGGCCCGCAGCCGGGCCGAGATGGCGTCGGCGATGGTGCGGTCGTCCTCGACCACGAGCACGCGCCGCTGAGCGCCGGGGGTTGCCGCGGCGCCGTTGTGGGTGGTGTGTGTCTGTTCCATGTCCCGCCCCTGAAGATCCCGCGTGATAGGGGTGCAGCGTAGAGGAGGCACCGGCCTGCGGCTATGCGCGGTTCGGACAGGGACGAACGCGGAGCGTGAGGGTGCGGGCGCCCTTCCCGCCAGGGGACGGGCAAGCGGCATATGCGGGGCCGTCAAGGGCCCCGAAGAAAGTGGAATCAAATCTTCAGCCCGCGGCGGTGGGGGAGGCCGGGTTCGCGGCTCCGAGTCCCTACTCCCCCTCGAAGGGGGGCAGCGCCGCGATGACCTTCTCCAGGCCCGGTGGCAGCGACCCCTGGTCGGCGGCCACCTCGTGGCCGTCGTGCACGATGGCGTACGCGTACCCGTCGAACACCGTCCCGCCCGTGGAGGTGCGGGGCAGGTGCGCGAAGTCCGCCTCCCGGAGCGCGCTGCGCAGCTGCTCCAGGGCGGCCGCCGACAGCTTGCCGGTGCCGGTCTGCTTCGCCTTCGCGTCGAGCCGCAGGAACGAGCCGTCGCCCTTGACGACCAGGCTGTGGGTCTGCCCGGCGAAGCCGCCGCTGCGCGTGACCCGGACGAGCGTCTCGTCGGGGTCGGGTGCCCGGGGGGTGGGGCTCGCGCCCGGCGCCGGCGTCCGGCCCGGGCTCCCGCTCGGGCTCTGGGCGGGTGTCAGGTGTGCGGTGAGCGTGACGGTGACCTCGTCCGGGGCGTTCTTGTCCGCCCCCGGCGAGGAGCACCCGCCGAGCACCAGCACCACCGGCAGCACCGCCGTCAGTACCGCCGTCAGTACCGCCGTCAGCGCGGCCGCTCGAAACGCTCGCACACCCCACCCCCGCAGGAAGCCGGACCGAACCACGAGTATGGAGTCCGCACCACCCGCACGGAAGCACCCGGAGGCCGACATCAGCCGCATCGCCCCCTGGCGCTGGCTGCCGCCGCTCGCCGCCGCCGCCCTCGGCCTCTGGGGTCTGGAGCGCGGCGGGAGCATGTGGCGTGACGAATCCGTCACCTGGCAGGCCGCGCACCGGCCGCTGGGAGGCCTCTGGGAACTGCTCGGGCAGGTCGACGCCGTCCACGGCCTGTACTACCTGCTCATGCACGGGGTCTTCGCGGTGTGGGACGCGGCCGGACTCCCGGGCGGCCTGCCCGGCGGCGGACTGTGGGCACTGCGGCTGCCCTCCGTCGTCGCCACCGCCCTCGCCGCGGCCGGCGTGGCCGCCGTCGGGCACCGGCTGGCGGGGGAGCGGGCCGGGCTGATCGCGGGCCTCGCCTACGCCGTGGCGCCGCCGGTGCAGATGTACGCCCAGGAGGGCCGCTCGTACGCCCTCGTCGCGGCCGCCGTGGTCTGGGCGACGTACCTGATGCTGCGCGAGCGCTGGGTGGCGTACGCCGGAGTGCTGCTGCTCGGCTGCTGGCTGCACGAGTTCGCCGTACTGGCCCTGCCCGCGCACGGCTTCGCCGCCCGGCGCTCGCGCGGCTGGCGCCGGAGCGCCGGAGCGGTCGCGGCCGGGCTGCTGCCGCTGGCCCTGGTCAGCGCCCGGCAGGCGCAGCAGCAGCTGGGCTGGCTCGGGCGCCCGAGCTGGCAGGACTGGGCTGCGTACGGGCTGGCCGCGGCGGCCGCGCTGCTGCTCGCGCGGGGAGCCTCGGCCCCGCGGGAACTCGTACGCGTCGCCCTGCCGCTGGCGCTGCTGCCGCCCGGGCTGCTGCTCGCGGTCTCGCTGGTGCACCCCTGGTACGTCGACCGGTACGTGCTCTACGCGCTGGCCGGGCTCGCCCTGCTGGCCGGGGCCCGGCTCGGGGCGGCGCGCGGCCCGCTGCCGTGGCTGCTGGTCGCGGCGCTGCTGGTGCCGTTCGGCTGGTGGTCGGCGTGGCTGCGCACCCCGGAGAGCCGCAAGGACGACGTGCTCGCGGTGGCCGCGGCCGTCCGGGAGCGGGCCCGGCCGGGGGACGCGGTGCTGTTCCTGCCGTCGAGGCGGCGCGAGTGGCTGCTGTCCTCGCCGCGGGTGTACGGGTCCCTGCGCGACCTGGCGCTGGAGCGCTCCCCGGCGGCCTCGCGCAGCCTCCAGGGCACGGAGCGGCCGGCGCCGGAGATCCGGGCGGCGCTGCTGGAGGCGGACCGGGTGGTGGCCCTGCTGGACCCGGCCGGGCAGCCGGTGGACGGCAACCCGGGGGAGGCGGTCAAACGCCAGACCCTGGTCTCGTCCTTCGACCTGTGCTCGGTGACCGAGGTGCGGGGCGCCCGGGTGGCGGTGTTCGCCCGGCCGGGCGGCTGCCCGTGAGCCCGGCCGGCCCGGGCCGGCTGCGGGGCCGGGGGAGCCGCACAGGAGGATGAGCCGTCCCGCGCCGCCCACCCGGCGCGGCCGCCGACCTCCGGAGGTGCCCATGCCCGCGCACGAGAACCCCGCCCCCCGAGACCCCACGCCGGACAAGCCCGCAGCCCCGGCGCCCGGCCCGACCGCGGGATCCGAGGCACTCCCGGTCGCGGCCACCGGTCCGACCGCGGGGTCCGAGCCCGGCCCGCTGCCGGAGGCGCTGCGGGGTGTGGTCTCCGGCCCGACCGCGGGTGCCGGGGCCGGCCTGCTGCCTGAAGCGCTGCCGGGCGCGGTCTCCGGGCCTGGTCCGCTGCCCGTATCGCTGTCTGGCGCCGGCCCCGAACTGCGCGGTGGCGCCCAGCCTGGCCCGCTGCCCAGCGCCCGGCCCGGCCCCCCGGCGGGCCCGCTGCCCGGGCCGTTGGTCGGGGTTGACTGGCTGGCGGGGCGGCTCGGGGCGGCCGGGCTCGTCGTCTTCGATGCCTCCGTCGGGGCCCACCGGGCCACGGACCGGCGGATCCCCGGGGCTCGGCCCTTCGACCTCGACGGGGTGCTGTCCGACCACGACGCGCCCGCGCCGCACGCCATGCCCGGCGCCGCCGAGTTCGCCGAGGCGATGCGCGGGCTCGGCCTCGACGACACCGACACCGTGGTCGTCTACGACGGCGCCGGGGTCTACTCCAGCGCCCGCGCCTGGTGGATGCTGCGCGCCATGGGCTTCGACCGGGTCGCGGTCCTCGACGGCGGACTGCCCGCCTGGCTCGCCGCCGGGCGGGAGGCCGAGGCCCACGGCCCGGCGTACGGGGGCCCGCGCGGCTCCTTCACCGCCCGGCCGCGCTCCGGCCTGCTGGTGGACAGCGCCGCCGTGGTGGCGGCCCTGGCGGACCCGGCCGCCGCCGTACTGGACGCCCGCACCCGGGAGCGTTTCGCCGGCACCGCCCCCGAGCCCCGGCCGGGCCTGCGCGGCGGCCACATGCCCGGCGCGGTCAACCTCCCCTTCGGGGAACTCCAGCGCGACGGCGGCCTGATGCGGCCGCCCGCGGAACTGCGTGCGGCCTTCGAGCCGCTGGTCGGCGGGGTCGGCGAGCGCGACCGGCTGCTGTTCAGCTGCGGCTCGGGCGTGACCGCCTGCGTCCTCGCCCTCGGCGCGACCCTCGCCGGATACGGGCACGGGCCCGGGCCCGGCCATGCGCACCTCGCCGTGTACGACGGCTCCTGGAGCGAGTGGGGCATGCCGTCCGACCTGCCGGTGGCCACGGGGAGTTAGTCCGCCGCCAGGGCGGCGGTTCTCCGGCCACAGCACTAACCCACCGGGCCCCGCTCGGCGGCGCTGCGCTCGACGCAGAACTCGTTGCCCTCGGGGTCGGCCAGGGTCACCCAGCCGGTCCCGTCGGGCTTGCGGTGATCGCCGACGAGGGTGGCGCCCAGCGCGAGGACCCGCTCGACCTCCTCGTCGCGCGACCGGTCCCGGGGCTGCAGATCCACGTGCAGCCGGTTCTTCGCGGTCTTCGCGTCGGGCACGGTCACGAACAGCAGGGTGGAGCCGGGCGCCGTGACCAGTGCCTCGGGGTCCCCGGGAAAGTCGTCGTCGCCGAGCGAGCCGTCCAGGACGGCGGCCCAGAACTGCCCCAGGCGGTACGCGTCGGAGCAGTCGAAGGTGAGGTGTCGTACGAGAGAAGCCATGCGGCGCACTATCGGTGAGTTCCCGGACCCCTGTCCAGCGCATTCGGGCGGCCCCCAACGGCCGCCTGCCGACGGATCCGACGTCCCGAAGGCCCGCACCGCTCACGCTGCCACCGGCCGCGAAATCCGAGCGCGCCCGAGCCCCCGGCCCTGGCAAGGTCGGCCGCATGGACTGCATCTTCTGCCGCCTGATCCGGGACGGCGCGGCCCGCTGGGTGCACCGCGGCCCCGTGGCCTGCGCGTTCGCCCCGCTGGACCCGCTCGCGCCGGGGCACACCCTGGTGGTGCCCACCGCGCACCACGCCGACGTCTTCGATACGCCCCCGCAGACCCTGGCCGACACCATGGCCCTCGTGCAGCGTCTCGCCGGAGCGATGCGCGGCGCGCTGGGGGCCGGCGGCGTGGACATCCTCAGTGCCAACGGGCCCGGCTCCGAACAGTCGGTGCCCCACCTCCACTTCCACGTGGTGCCCCGCTGGGCGGACGACGGCTTCTCCACCTGGCCCGCCCGCCGCTCCGCCCACCCCGCCACCGGCGACCCCGTCGCCCGCCTCGCCGCCGCGCTGACCGGAGCGGGCTGATGCCCCCCGGCCCCCCCGCACCGTGGACGGGCGACGACCCCCGCCACAACGACCGGGCCCACGAGCGCCGGCTGCCCTCGCGGAACCGCCTCACGGCGGGCACGCTCCCGTTCGCCCCGGGCGAACGGGGGTTGGGGAACAACGGCGGGCGCACATGCATTGAGTCGGCATAGCTCAACTTGACTGCCGGAGGGAAGATCATGGGTTCGACGTCCGTAACGCTCACTCTGCCCGTGCTGCCGCTCGACGACGAGGTCGTGCTGCCTGGGATGGTCGTTCCGCTGGATCTGTCCGACGCCGAGGTGCGCGGGGCCGTCGAGGCCGCCCAGGCCGCCGTCGGGAGCGGAAAGCCCCGGGTACTGCTCGTGCCGCGGGTCGACGGCAAGTACGCCGGCACCGGTGTGCTGGGGACCGTCGAGCAGGTGGGCCGGCTCTCCGACGGGGATCCGGGCGCGCTGATCAGGGGACGGGGCCGGGTCCGCATCGGGGCCGGGACCACCGGGCCCGGGGCCGCCCTCTGGGTCGAGGGCGAGACCGTGGAGGAGACCCTCCCGGACCCGCTGCCGGGGGCCGTCACCGAGCTCGTCACGGAGTACAAGGCGCTCGCCACCAGCTGGCTCAAGAAGCGCGGGGCCTGGCAGGTCGTGGACCGGGTCCAGCAGATCGAAGGGGTGTCGGCCCTGGCCGACAACTCCGGGTACTCGCCGTTCCTGAGCGTGGCCCAGAAGGTCGAGCTCCTGGAGACCGCCGACCCCGTCGCCCGGCTCAAGCTCGCCGTCAAGGCGCTCAGCGACCACCTCGCCGAGCAGGACGTCGCCGAGTCCATCGCCAAGGACGTACAGGACGGTGTGGACAAGCAGCAGCGGGAGTTCCTGCTCAGGCGCCAGCTGGAGGCCGTCCGCAAGGAACTGCGCGAGCTGAACGGGGAGAAGGACGGCGAGGAGTCCGACGACTACCGGACCCGGGTGGAAGCCGCCGACCTGCCCGAGAAGGTACGGGAGGCCGCGCTCAAGGAAGTCGAGAAGCTGGAGCGCGCCAGCGACCAGTCGCCCGAGGGGTCCTGGATCCGCACCTGGCTCGACACGGTGCTCGAACTGCCCTGGAACGAGCGGACCGAGGACGCGTACGACATCCGCGGCGCCCGCGCGGTGCTCGACGCCGAGCACGCCGGGTTGAGCGACGTGAAGGACCGGATCACCGAGTACCTCGCCGTGCGCAAGCGGCGCGGCGAGCGCGGCATGGGCGTCGTCGGCGGCCGCCGCGGCGGGGCCGTGCTGGCCCTCGTCGGACCGCCCGGGGTGGGCAAGACCTCCCTCGGGGAGTCCGTGGCGCACGCGATGGGGCGCAAGTTCGTACGGGTGGCCCTGGGCGGCGTACGCGACGAAGCCGAGGTCCGCGGCCACCGCCGGACGTACGTCGGCGCCCTGCCGGGGCGGATCGTCCGCGCCATCAAGGAAGCCGGGTCGATGAACCCGGTGGTGCTGCTCGACGAGATCGACAAGGTGGGGTCCGACTTCCGGGGAGACCCGGCCGCGGCCCTGCTGGAGGTCCTGGACCCGGCGCAGAACCACACCTTCCGCGACCACTACCTGGAGGTCGAACTCGACCTGAGCGACGTGGTCTTCCTGGCCACCGCCAACGTGCTGGAAGCCATTCCGGAGGCGCTCGCCGACCGCATGGAGCTGGTCCGGCTCGACGGGTACACCGAGGACGAGAAGGTCGTCATCGCCCGCGACCACCTGCTGCCGCGTCAACTGGAGCGCGCCGGCCTGGGCGTGGAGGAGGTCGTCCTGGAGGAGGAGGCGCTGCGGAAGCTGGCCGGCGAGTACACCCGCGAGGCGGGCGTGCGCACCCTGGAGCGGTCCATCGCGCGGCTGCTGCGCAAGGTGGCCTCGCAGCACGAGCTGGGCGAGCGGGAGCTGCCACTGAGCATCGGCGCGGGCGATCTGCGGGCGCTGATCGGGCGGCCGCACCACGTGCCGGAGTCCGCGCAGGACCCGGCCGAGCGGCGCACCGCGGTGCCCGGCGTGGCCACCGGCCTCGCGGTGACCGGGGCGGGCGGCGACGTGCTCTTCGTCGAGGCCTCCCTGGCCGACCCCGAGACCGGCGCGGCCGGGCTCACGCTCACGGGACAGCTCGGTGACGTCATGAAGGAGTCGGCGCAGATCGCGCTCAGCTTCCTGCGCTCGCACGGCGCGGAGCTGGAGCTCCCGGTGGCCGACCTGAAGGACCGGGGCGTGCACATCCACTTCCCGGCGGGCGCGGTGCCCAAGGACGGCCCGAGCGCGGGCATCACCATGACGACGGCGCTGGCCTCGCTGCTGTCCGGGCGGCAGGTCCGTACGGACGTGGCCATGACCGGCGAGGTCTCGCTCACCGGCCGGGTCCTGCCGATCGGCGGCGTGAAGCAGAAGCTGCTCGCCGCGCACCGGGCCGGGCTGACCACCGTCATCATCCCGAAGCGCAACGAGGCCGACCTGGACGATGTCCCGGCCGAGGTGCTGGAGGGGCTGGAGGTGCACCCGGTGACGGATGTACGCCAGGTCCTGGAGATCGCGCTCGCCCGGCAGGAGGTGTCCTTCACCACGGCGGCCTGACCGCGGCCCTCCCGCCGCCCGGCCTTCTTCGACCGCCCTTCGCCCGACCTGCGCCGCAGTGGCCCGGGGACCCGTTCCGGCGGGGTCCCGGGCCCTCGGTGTGCCCGCTGCGAAATACTGGGGGCCGACGCGGCCGGAGCGCCGCACCCCACCGAAGGAGCAGGACGTGCACGGGAGCGAAGATCAGGAGTTCCTTGCCCTGGAGCGGGAGCTGTCCGTCTTCCTCCGGCGCGCCCGCGCCTCCTCCGGGGAGATGGCCCGCGCCCTGCACCCCGAGCTGGAGCCGGCCGCGTACGGGCTCCTCACGCGCCTGGAGGCCGCGGGCCGCCAGCGCGCCACCGAACTCGCCGCCTACTTCGGGGTCGGCAAGGCCACCATGAGCCGCCAGCTGCGCGCCCTGGAGCTGCTGGGCCTGGTCGCCCGCGAGCCGGACCCCGCGGACGGCCGGGCCTTCCTGGTCGGACTCACCGACGAGGGCCGCGAGCGGTTCCTGCGGGTACGGGGCGCGCGGCGCGAGCAGTACATGCGCAAGCTCGCCGACTGGGACCGGGGCGAGGTCGCCGAGCTGGCCCGGCTGCTCAACCAGTTGAACGCGGGGGCCGAGTAGCCGAACCGGCGGGTGGGTTGCGCCGCATGGCCGTTGTGACAGTGACCTGGGCGCCCCTGGACGAAGTCGAGCCCCGGAGGCCGGCCCACGGCGCGCCTGCCGCTGCGCCCCGCCCGTCGCCCCCGCCCGCCGCCCCGCCTACAGCTCCGCGTACACCGCCGACGCGTCGTCGTGCCGCTTGCCGCGCGCCTGCGGCCGGGCCGGGTCCGACTCCAGCGCCCGGACCCGGCCGATCAGGCTCTGCGCGCCCTCCTTGCGCAGCACGGCCAGGCACTCGGTCCAGTCGCCCTCCCCGAACGTGTCCGTCCACCGGCTGGCCCCGTCCGTGAGCGCGGCCAGCGCCCGGACGTCCGCCCGCGGGGTGCGCCCGGTGACCGCCCGCGCCGCCACCGCCGGGTCCGCGGCCGCGGTGAAGAAGCCGCCCTCGGCGTTGCGCAGTGCGTCCGCCCCGGCCACCGAGCGCAGCGCCTCGCGCGGGATCCGGTCCAGCCGGTCGTCGAGCACGGCCGTCACCTCGCCGCCGGGCGCCTGGAGGAGCAGTACGGAGTCCGAGAGCACCAGGTGCTCGACCCAGTCCTCGTCCCAGCGCACCACGACCACCGTCGCCTGCGGGGTGCGTACGTGAGAAAGGTCACAGGTGTCGCGGTGGGCCCCGGCGGTGGCGCCGATGGCCTCCGCCAGGATCCGGCTCAGCGGCATGTCCCGCCGCGATCCGGACAGTTCGGTCAATCGGCCGCCGAGCCGGGTCGCGAACCAGGGCACTCCGTGCGCGCATCCCACCTCCCCGCGCGGCGGGGTGACCCCGTCCAGGGTGACCAGTACGCCGCCGCCCGACGCGGGTATCGCGGCCGACACCCAGTCCTCATTGGGGCGTTCCGGGCTGCCGGGGGCCGAGGCCAGGTCGATGCGCATACGGACATTCTGCCCGCCGGGCCCTGGCGGCGCGGCTCCGCCCGCGAAAAGTCCGTACCAATTCCCGAGACGGGTGGGACGCGTGGGGCCGCAGCGGGACCCGCGGAGCCGCCCGGATGTGGGCGGGCATACTGCCAAAAGCCGCATCGATCTTTCAACCACCCGTCCACGGCCGCGCTCTGACACCCGATCGCCGAGTTGGTCGCCAACTCATCCGTGATGTTCACTCCTTCGAGTGGCCGGGCGGGCGATGGGCGGCTCTCTCCCCAACACACTGCGAAGGTCTGTGGCGGTACGAGGGGGCAAGGAGCGTTTACTTGTTGACCGGCCGTTACCTCGGCCACACGAGTAGACGAGCAGCACGAGCAACACGTACAGGATTGCGAGCACCGGTGCAGAAGAAGCGGTCTCGACAGAACGGCACCGCCCCCGACGGGCCCGCCCCCGCAGGACGCCGTGTCCGCGTGCGCAGCCGGCTGGTCGTCGGCGTCGCCGCCGCCGGACTCGCCGTCCTCGCGGCCGGCGCCCCCGCCGCCGTCTCCGCCTCGGCGGACCTGAACGACTCCCAGCGCCTGGTCACGCTCGCCGAGCAGACCCGGCAGACCCTCACCCTCTCCCACCTCCTCGGCGACGAGCGCGACGCCGTCATCGAGTACGTGGCCGAGGGCCGCCCCGGCGCCGCCGCCAAGGGCCCCGTGCAGGAGCGCGCCGCCCGTACCGACCGGCAGCTCGCCGAGGTCCAGGCCCTGGCCGACGAGGAACTCGCCCGCGCCATAGGCCGGGTCCGGGCCGTGCGGACCGAGGCCCTCGACGGCAAGGGCACCGCCCTCGCCGCCCACCAGGCCTACGCCGGGGTCATCGCGCAACTCCTCGCCCCCGGCAACCGGCTCGCCGAGCTCACCCCGCCGCGCGCCGCGGCCGCCCTCGCCACCACCCGGCCGCTCGCCCCCCTCGGCCAGGCCGTGGAACAGGCCGCGGCCACCCGTGGACTGCTGCTCGCCGCGCTGGCCGTCCCCCGCGGCGAGCAGCCCCCCGGCTCGGCGGTGATGGACGAACTCACCACCGCCGCCCAGCGTGCGCGCGTACGGGAGCAGGCCGCCCTCGACGACTTCGCCCGGGCCGCGCGCCCCGACGTACGCCAGACCCTCGCCGCGACCGTCACCGGCCCCGAGGTCAAGACGGCCGACGACTACCTCCGGCGGCTCACCGAACGGCCCACCCTCACCGGCGCCGACCGAAGGCTCGACGGAGCCGCCGTCGGCTCCGCGCTCACCGCCCGCATCGACCGGATGAGGTCGGTGGAATCCACCCTCGCCGGCCAGCGGGCCACCACGCTCGCCGCGCTGCGGGACGACGACGTGACCTCGCTGGAGACCCTCGTCGCCTTCCTGGGCGTGCTGTTCCTGGTCACCATCGCCGTCTCCACGGCCGTCGCCCGCTCGCTGACCCGGCCGCTGTCGGTGCTCCGGCGCGGCGCGGCCCGGCTGGCGACCCCGGAGGGCTCGGTGGAACCGGTGCGGTTCACGGGCCGCAACGACGAGTTCGCCGAGGTGGTACGCCACCTCAACGCCGTGCGCGACCAGACGGTCTCGCTGCACACCCGGATCGCCGGGCTCGACGCCGACCGGCGGCGGATCATCGGCCGCAACGAGGCGCTGGCCGCGGGCCGCGAAGCGCTGGAGGACGAGCTCGCGCAGCTGCGGGCGGGGCTGGAGGAGCACCGCCGCATCATGTCGACGACCTCGGTCTCCCTCTCGCTGCGCACGCTCGGCCTGGTGGAGCGCCAGCTCGCGGTCATCGAGGAGCTGGAGTCCGAGGAGCAGGACCCGGACCGGCTGGCGACCCTGTTCAAACTGGACCACCTGGCGACGGTGATGCGCCGCCACAACGAGAACCTGCTGGTCCTGGCCGGGCAGGAACACGGCCACGGGCAGGGCGCGGCGGTGCCGCTGGTCGACGTCATGCGGGCGGCGGTCAGCGAGATCGAGCGCTACGAGCGGGTCGACCTGGCCGCGCTGCCCTCGTACACGCAGGTCGCCGGGCACGCGGCCGACGACATCTCGCACGTGCTGGCCGAGCTGCTGGAGAACGCGACCACCTTCTCGCCGCCGGACGTCAAGGTGAAGGTGTCCGGGTGGCTGCTGGACTCCGGCGACGTGGTGCTCTCCGTCCTGGACGAGGGCATCGGGGTCACCGGGGACCGCCTGGAGTCGCTGAACTCCCGGCTGTCCACGCCGGAGGCCTACGACGAGGAGCCCGAGGCGGAACACGGCCTGGGCCTCGGCCTGTACGTGGCCGGGCGGCTCGCGGCGCGGCACGGGGTGACGGCGGAGCTGCGCGCAGCGCGGCACGGCGGGACCGAGGCGCTGGTGGTCGTCCCGGCGGCGCTGCTGCCGGACACCCCGCCGGTGTCGCCGGTCCACACCCTGGGAGCGCCGGGAGCGCCGGCCCTGCACCTGCCGGGCGTGATCGCGGAGGCGAACCAGAACACGCTCCAGGGCCGGACCCGAGGCCCGGCGGAGCCGCGGCCCGAGCCGACGCCCGAGCCGGCATCCGAGCCGACGTCCGAGCCGACGCCCGAGCCGACGTCCGAGCCGACCTCCGAGGCCGCGCCGACCACCGACCCGCAGCCTTCGCCGCAGCCACGGGCGGATTCGGCGCCCGAGCCGACGCGGGAGCGCCAGTTCGCTGCCGAGCCGGAGTACGGGTTCGGGGCCGAGCCGCTGCCGGAGCGCGCGTCCGCCGCCGGTCCGGAGCCGGAGCCGGAGCTGTGGCCGGAGTTCGACGCCGCGCCGGAGCAGGAGTCCGGGTACCCCGCCGGTGGCGCGCAGTTGCCGCCCGCGGACCAGGTGTTCACCGTCCCGGCCCAGGGGGACCCCGGGCAGGAGCTGCTCGCGCGGGTCGTGCCCGAACCCGCGCCGGAGGCGGAGCCGCACGGCCACGCCCCCGCCGCCGACGACGACTGGCTGCCCCGCCAGGGCAGCCACCCCGCCGGCGACCAGGCAGAGGCCGAAGCCGAGCCCGTCACCGGCAAGGGCCTGCCCAAGCGGACCCCCCGGGTGGTGGCCGCCGGGCGCGGGGACGACGTACGGACTGAACCGCGCCGGGTCGACGCCGACGAACTGCGCCGCCGCCTCGGCGGGTTCTACCGCGGCGCCCAGGACGGGCGGCGCGTCGCCGCCGCCGAGAACGCGCAGCACCAGGGGCAGACCGACCGGGGGGACACCGCACAGGAGGCACGCACATGACCGCGCCCAGTACGTACGGACTGAGCAGCCAGGCCCGCAACCTGCAGTGGCTGCTGACCGACCTGGTCGAGGAGGTGCCCGGCGTCGACTCCGTGGCCGTCGTGTCCTCGGACGGGCTGCTGCTGCTCTCCTCCGACCTCGTCCCGGAGCCGGACCGGCCACCCGCCGGGCGCCCCAAGGGCCCGCGTGGCGCCTCCGCCGACCTGGCGACCATCGTCTCCGGCCTCGGCAGCCTCACCGCGGGAGCCGCCGCCCTCATGGACGGCGGCGCGGTGAAGCAGACCATGGTGGCCATGGAACACGGCTCCGTGTTCGTCATGGCCATCAGCGACGGCTCGCTCCTCGGCGTGCACGCCGCCGCCGACTGCGACATGAGCGTCGTCGCCTACCACATGGCCCTGTTCGTCGGCCGCGCCGGCCACGTCCTGACCCCCGAAGTCCGCAGTGAGCTGCGCCAGTCGATGGAGAGAACAGCGTGAGGAGTCCGGCCTCCGACCGGCTGCCGATACGCGGCGCCGAGCGCCGCCCCGCCCGCGTCCGCCCGTACTCCCTCACGGGCGGCCGCACCCGCGTCACGCACGTCCTGCTGGTGGAGACCTTCGTCGCCACCCTGGACCCCCACGCGTCCCGGCCGCAGAAGCCCGACCGTATGCCCGAGATGCCCGCCATCGTCGAGCTCTGCCGCCGCATGCGGACGATCGCCGAGATCGCGGCGCTGCTGAAGCTGCCGCTCGGGGTGGTCCGCGTCCTGGTCAGCGACCTCGCCGACCAGGGAAGGCTGCGCGTCTACGGGACCGGGCACGGCACCGGCCGTCCCGAACGCGCGCTGCTGGAAAGGGTGCTCAGTGGTCTTCGCCGTCTCTGAAACCCCCACGGCCGAGGACGACGAGGCGGTGCAGCCCTGGCAGTACGACCGCTCCCGCGCCCCCGTCGCCGTCAAGGTGCTGGTCGCGGGCGGCTTCGGCGTCGGCAAGACCACCTTCGTGTCCTCCGTCTCCGAGATCACCCCGCTGCGTACCGAGGCGGTGATGACCCAGGCCAGCGCGCCGACCGACGACCTGTCCGCGACCCCGGACAAGAACACCACCACCGTCGCGATGGACTTCGGGCGCGTCACCCTCGACGACGACCTCGTCCTGTACGTGTACGGGACGCCGGGGCAGGAACGATTCTGGTTCATGTGGGACGACCTGGTCCGCGGGGCCATCGGCGGCATCGTGCTCGCCGACACGCGCCGGCTGCGCGACTGCTTCCCGGCCCTCGACTACTTCGAGAGCTGCGGGCTGCCGTACGCCGTCGCCGTCAACCACTTCGAGGGCACGCCCTCGTACGAGCCCGAGGACGTGCGGGAGGCGCTGACCATCCCGCCCCGCGTACCCGTGGTGATCATGGACGCGCGGCGCCGCACCACCGTCGTCGAATCGCTGCTGACCCTGGTGGGCCACGCACTCGACGCCACTCCCGAATAGGGCCCCCTCCCGAACAGAGAACGTGAGAGATGCGCAAGATACTCGTCGTCGGCGCCGGCCAGTCCGGCCTCCAGCTCGCCCTCGGACTCCAGTCCAAGGGGTACGAGGTCACCCTCATGTCCAACCGGACGGCGGACGAGATCCGCACCGGGCGGGTCATGTCCACGCAAGTCATGTTCGACACCGCGCTCCAGCACGAGCGGGACCTCGGGCTGAACTTCTGGGAGCAGCAGGCCCCGAAGATCCAGGGCCTGGGCGTCTCGGTCGCCGCCCCCGACGGCGGCCGCGCCGTCGACTGGCTGGGCCGGCTGAAGGGCCACGCGCAGTCCGTCGACCAGCGCGTGAAGATGGCGCTCTGGCTGGACACCTTCGCCCAGCGCGGCGGCCAGTTGGTCATCCACGGCGCGTCCGTCGCCGACCTGGACTACTTCTCCCGTACGTACGACCTCGTGCTGGTCGCGGCCGGCAAGGGCGAGCTGGTGTCGATGTTCGGGCGGGACGCGGCGCGCTCCCCGTACGACGCCCCGCAGCGGGCCCTGGCCGTCAGCTACGTCCACGGGCTCGGGCCGCGGCCCGAGCGCCCCGAGACCGAGGCCGTGCGCTGCAACCTGGTGCCGGGCGTGGGCGAGCTGTTCGTGATGCCGACGCTGACCACCTCGGGGCGGGCGGACATCCTGTTCTGGGAGGGCCTGCCGGGCGGTCCGCTGGACGTGTTCAACGGGGTGAAGGACCCGGCGGAGCACCTCGCGCTGACGCTGGAGCTGATGGAGAAGTTCACGCCGTGGGAGTACGCGCGGGCGAAGGAGGCGGAGCTCACGGACGCGGGCGCCACGCTCGCCGGCCGCTACGCGCCCGTCGTGCGCAACCCCGTCGGCCGGCTGCCGGGCGGCGGCCTGGTGCTGGGCGTCGCGGACGTGGTCGTGGCGAACGACCCGATCACCGGGCAGGGCTCGAACTCCGCCGCCAAGTGCGCGGCCTCGTACCTCTCCTCGATCCTCATGCACGGGGACAAGCCGTTCGACGAGGCGTGGATGAAGGCGACCTTCGACAAGTTCTGGTTCACCACCGGCAAGCCGGTGACCCAGTGGACCAATGCGATGCTGGGCGTCCCGCCGGAGCACGTGCTGAACCTGATCGGGGCGGCCGGGCAGCTCCAGCCGGTGGCGGATCGTTTCGCCAACGGCTTCGACAACCCGGCCGACTTCGACGCGTACTTCTACGACCCCGAGGACGCGGCGGACTACCTGTCCGAGGTCGCGGGTTCGGTTTCCGCGGAGTAGCCGGTGTCGTCCCCCGCCGCGGCCGCCTCGGGCAGCGGCGGCGGGGTGAAGTCCGCGAGCGGGGCGCCGTCGGGATCGGGCCGTACGGCCCCCAGCAGCGGATTCGCGGCGATCGGCGAGACCTTCACCCGGGCCCCGGGCCGCGGGGCCTGGATCACCTTCCCGTCGCCCACGTACAGGGCCACGTGGGTGGCGGTGGGGAAGTACACCACCAGGTCGCCCGGCCGCAGCTTGTCCAGCGGCACCTTGGGCAGCCGCGCCCACTGCTCCTGGCTGGTACGGGGGATCGCGCGGCCGGCGTGCGCCCAGGCCTGCGAGGTCAGCCCCGAGCAGTCGAAGGACCCCGGCCCCTCGGCGCCCCAGACGTACGGTTTGCCGAGCTGCGCGGTCGCGTACGTCAGGGCCGTGCCGCCGGCAGCGGTGGGCGTACGGGGCGTGGCGCCGAGCTTGCCGGAATCGAGCAGCTCCCGCTGCGCGGTGGCGGTGTTCTCGGCCTCCCGGGTGCCGAGTTGGCCGAGCTGCTCGGGGGTGAGGGAGGCGAGCACCTTCTCCACCTCCTTGAGCTGGAGCGCGACTTCGTCCTGGTGGCGCTTGCGCTCCTTCGTGAGCTGCTGCTCGGAGTCCAGGGCCTTGCGGGCGGCGCCGGCGAGGGCGTCGGCCTGCCGCTCGCCCCGGGCGAGGCGGGCCAGTACGCCGGCCCGGCGGGCGCCCTCGCGGGCGGCCAAGCGGCGCTGCTCCAGGGCGCTGCGGGGGTCCCCGGAGAACAGCATCCGGGCGTACGGGGAGAACCCGCGGGCCCCCCGGTACTGCTCCCGTGCCAGCCGCCCGGCGGCGGCCTGCTCGGCCCCGACGGCTCCCCGGGCCCTGCCGAGCTCGACGCCGAGCCGCCGCTCCTCGCTCTGCCGGGCGGTGAGCGCGGCCTCGGCGGCGTTGTACGCCTCGGCGGCCTGCTCGGCCTTCTGGTAGAGCCCCTGGAGCCGGGTGAGCAGGACGCCGACGGGTTCGGCGGGCGTGGCCGGTTCGGCGCGGGCGCCGGCCGATGCGGTCGCGACGAGCACCACGGCAACGCAGGCGGCGCGGAACAGCCGACCTGACATGTGATCACCTCCGGCCCGCGATGCTGCCACGCCCGGTATGACAAATCCCCCACCCGAGCCCCCGCCCCACCCCGAGCCCACCCATCCGGCGCATCCCGCCCGGGCAAATCCAGCCTCGCTGCCCGGGCCGGGGCAGCCTCGCCCGGGCAAAATCAGCCCCGCCGGCGTTTGAGGCGCGGGTCCGGGCGGAGCCCGGGGCATGCCCGAGCCAGGGCAGCCCCGCCCGGGCAAATCCAGCCCCGCCGGCGTTTGAGGCGCGGGGTCCGGGGCGGAGCCCCGGCTACGGGTGGAGGAGGCGGGCCTTGGCCGTGGTGAACTCCTCCGGAGTGAGCAGGCCCTCCCGGGCCAGGTCGGCCAGCTGCCGCAGCTCCGCCGCCAGACCGCCGCGCGGCGGCTCCGCAGGCCCTGCCTCCGGGGGCTCCACGGGCTCCGGCTCGGCGGGCTCGGCCGGCTCGGCCGACTCGGCGGGCTCCACCGGCCCCGGCTCGCCCGGCTCCGGCTCGGCCGGCTCGACCGCCCCCGCCGGAATCCACCGCACCCCGTGCCGCGGCGCATCCGCCCGCACCGTACCCTCCGCCGCCCCCGCCGCCCGCGCCAGCAGCCCCCGCAACAGCGGGCTGCCCGCAGGGCGATCCGCCGACCGCACCGTGACCCGCACCGGCCGGATGAACATCAGGCCGCGCCCGTCCGGGGATCGGCCGGGACCCGGTCCACGGGGATCCGGACCGAGCCCACGATCCGCCCGCCCGCCGCCCGTACCGCGATCGCCGCGTCCTCGGCCCACACGTGCTCGACCACCAGCAGCAGCGCGCAGCTCCCGCGCTCCAGCAGCCCCGCCGACTCCTGTACGTCCTCCGGCCCGATCAGCCGGGCCGCGTCACGGCCCGTCAGCAGGCCCCGTAGCTCCACGAACTCGTCGAACTCGGCGGCCAGGACTTCCCCCGCCGCCGTCCTCGTCACCACGAGCCCGTCGATGAGCCGTACCACCCCGGTCTTGCGCAGTCCCATCACCGCCTCGACCGCCGGCACCCGCAACTGTTCCTCCGGAAAGGCCAGGACGATGAATTCCACAGGTCCCATGAGGCTCGGCTCCTGATTCCGACCGGTTCTGACGACTCTTCGGCACACTATGACATAACCGGACATAGGGGCCGCCTGCTTGCTACGTTTCCCCGTATGACCGCTCTGACGGCAAAGGTCGCGGACCCCGCCCCGCCGCCGCCCCCCGACGCCCGCGCCCCCAGGCGTCGCGGCGTCGAGCTGTCGCTCCTCGCCGGCGCCGTCCTGATCGCCGTCCTCGGCCACCTCTACGTCGGCCTCGCCACCACCGGCCGCGTCCCGAGCGCCGCCGCCCACTACGCCGGCGGCCTCGCCGCCGCGGCCCTGGCCGCGCACCTCGCCGTGCGGCTGCGCGCCCCGTACGCCGATCCGCTCCTGCTCCCGATCGCGGTCCTGCTCAACGGCCTCGGCCTCGTCCTCATCCAGCGCCTCGACGCGACCACCCCCGGCCACCTGACCGCAGGCGGGCAACTGCGCTGGTCCGCCCTCGGGCTCGCGCTCTTCGTCCTCGTCGTCGCCGCCCTGCGCGACCACCGCGTACTGCAGCGCTACGCCTACCTCTCGGTGGCCGCCGCCCTCGCGCTGATGCTCGTACCCGTCTTCTTCCCGGCGGTCAACGGCGCCCACATCTGGATCCGGTTCGCCGGACTCTCCTTTCAGCCGGGGGAGTTCGCCAAGATCCTGCTCGCCGTCTTCTTCGCCGCCTACCTCGCGGCGAACCGCACCGCGCTCGCGCTCACCGGCCGCCGGCTGTTCTGGAAGCTCAAGCTCCTGCCCGGCCGCGTCCTCGGTCCGATCCTCGCGATCTGGCTGCTCAGCGTCGGCGTGCTCGTGCTGGAGCGCGACCTCGGGACCTCGCTGCTGTTCTTCGGACTGTTCGTGATCATGCTGTTCACCGCCACCGGGCGGATCGGCTGGATCGCGATCGGACTGCTGCTGGCCGCCGTGGGCGCGTACGCCGTCGGGACCTTCGAGCCGCACGTGCACAGCCGTGTGAACGACTGGCTGAATCCTTTTGCCTCCATCGAACGGGGCGTGGGCCCCGGCCAGCTCGCCCAGTCCCTCTTCGCCTTCGGGGCCGGCGGGCTGCTCGGCGCCGGACTCGGCCACGGCCAGTCCTTCCTGATCGGCTTCGCCGCCAAGTCGGACTTCATCCTCGCCACCGCCGGCGAGGAGCTCGGCCTCGCCGGCCTCACCGCGATCCTGCTCCTCTACGGGCTCCTCGTCTCCCGCGGCTTCCACGCCGGCCTCGCGCTGCGCGACCCCTTCGGGCGGCTCCTGGCGACCGGGCTCGCCTCGATCGTCGCGCTCCAGGTGTTCGTCATCGCGGGCGGCGTCACCGGGCTCATCCCGCTCACCGGCATGGCCATGCCCTTCCTGGCCCAGGGCGGCTCCTCCGTCGTCACCAACTGGATCATCGTCGCCCTGCTGATCCGGCTCAGCGACAGCGCCCGCCGACCCCGACCCGCCCAGGAGCCGGCCCGGGAGCCCGCGGCGCAAGGCGGTGCGGGGTGATCCGCTACATCCGCTGGTGCGCGTACTTCTGCGCCCTGCTGCTCGTCGCCCTGCTGGTCAACGTCGCCCGCGTGCAGGTCTGGGAGGCCGCCGCCTACGGAGCGAACCCGGCCAACAAGCGCCCCGCCATCGAGCGCTACGCCGAACCCCGCGGAGACATCCTGGTCGACGGCCGGCCCGTCACCGGCTCCCGCGACAGCCGCCAACTGCTGCGCTTCGAGCGGACGTACAAGAACGGCCCGCTCTACGCCCCGGTCACCGGCTACTCCTCGCAGACCTACGGGACCAGCTTCCTGGAGCGCGCCGAGGACGGGATCCTCTCCGGCACCGATCCCGGGCTCTCCGCCTTCCCGCTCTGGTACGAGCTGTCGCGCGGCCGCCCCGGCGGCGGGAACGCCGTCACCACTGTCCGGGGCGCCGTGCAGGCCGCCGCGTACACCGGGCTCGGGGGCAAGCGGGGCGCCGTGGCGGCCGTCGAGCCGGCGACCGGCAGGATCCTCGCGCTCGTCAGCAGCCCCTCGTACGACCCGGCGCTGCTCTCCGGGACGGGCCCCGGGGTCGAGGCGGCCTGGAAGCGGCTGAACGCGGACCCGGCCAAGCCGATGCTCAACCGGGCGCTGCGCGAGACCTACCCGCCCGGCTCCACCTTCAAGATCGTGACGGCGGCGGCCGCGCTCGACGCGGGCGTGGTCACCGACGTGGACGCGCCGACGCAGACCCCCGACCCCTACCCGCTGCCCGGGACCAGCACCCGGCTGCCGAACGCGGGCACCGGCTGCCAGGACGCCTCGATGGCGGACGCGGTGCAGTGGTCCTGCAACACGGTGATGGCGAAGATCGGCGTACAGGTGGGCCTGCGCGGGATGGTCGAGGCGGCGCGGCGCTTCGGCTTCAACGACGAGGCGTTGCGGGTGCCGTCCTGGGTGTCGCGGTCGAACTTCGACACCGACATGAGCCCCGACCAGCTGGCCCTGTCCTCGATCGGGCAGTTCAACACCACGGCCACCCCGCTGCAGATGGCGCTGGTGGCGGCCGCCGTGGCCAACGGCGGTGAACTCAAGTCCCCCCGGCTCGTGGACCGTACGACGCAGGACGACGGCGACCAGGTCCGCCGCTCCGACCAGCGCACCCTTGGCCGGGCCATGAACCCGGCCACCGCGATGCGGCTCCAGGACCTGATGGTCCGGGTGGTGGAGAACGGCACGGGCCGCAACGCCGCCATCCCGGGCGCGGTGGTCGGCGGCAAGACCGGCACCGCCCAGCACGGGGTCGGCAACGCGGGCACCCCGTACGCGTGGTTCATCTCCTGGGCCAAGGCCGAGGGCGCCCCGCTGCCGGCCGTCGCGGTGGCGGTGGTGGTCGAGGACGCGGCGGCCGACCGCGGGGACATCAGCGGCAACAGCGCGGCCGCGCCGATCGCGCGGGCGGTGATGGAGGCCGCGCTGTCCGGGGCCGGGGGGCCGTCCGCTCCGTGAAACGCCCGGCGGGGCGGGCGGCCCGGGTGATATCGCTGGCGGCATGACCCACGAACTGGCCCAGGTGAACGTGTCCCGACTCAAATACCGGCTCGACTCGGCGGAGTTGAAGGACTTCGTGGACGGGCTGGAGCCGGTCAACGCGGGGGCCGACGCGGCGGACGGCTTCCTGTGGCGGCTCCAGGGCGAGGGCGGCGACGCGACCGACGTGCTGTTCTTCGGCGACGAGTGGATCCTGGTCAACATGTCGGTGTGGCGGGACACCGAGACCCTGACCGCCTTCATGTACCAGGGGCGGCACCGCGAACTGATGGCCCGCCGGCGGGAGTGGTTCGAGCAGCTCGCGGAGGCGGCGACGGTTCTGTGGTGGGTCCCGGCGGGCGAGCGCCCGACGGTCGCGCAGGCCGAGCGGCGCCTGCTGCACCTGCGCGAGCACGGCCCGACCCCGTACGCCTTCACCCTGCGGGCGTCCTTCCCGCCGGAGCCGGAGCCGGAGCCGGAGCCGGAGCCCGCGGCGCTTTCGGTGTAGCCGGGTGCGGTGCGTCGGCCCCGCCCGCGCGGGGCCGGCGGGTCTGCGGGTCTACGCCTCGCCTCCCTCCGCGATGGCGGCCCGCACCTCCGCCACCCGTTCCTCCTCCTCGGCCCTGAAGCGCTCGCGGTCCAGGGCCTCGGCGATCTCCTCGTCCTGGCTCATGAGCAGGTCCAGGTTGGAGTCGCCCATGTCGAAGACACCCATCTCCAGGTAGGCCTTCTGCAGTCGCTCGCCCCACAGCCCGATGTCCTTCACGCACGGCACGATCCGGCTGAACAGCAGCTTGCGGAACAGGTGCAGGAACTCCGACTCCTCGCTGAACTGCTCCGCCTCCCGCTTCGGGATGCCGAAGTTCTCCAGCACCTCCACCCCGCGCAGCCGGTCCCGCATCAGGTGGCAGCCTTCGATCACGAACTCCTCGCGCTCACGCAGTTCGGCGTCCGTCAGCTGCTTGTAGTAGTCCCGCAACGCCATCCGCCCGAAGGCCACGTGGCGGGCCTCGTCCTGCATCACGTACGCGAGGATCTGCTTCGGCAGCGGCTTGTCGGTCGTGTCGCGGATCATCCCGAACGCGGCCAGGGCCAGGCCCTCGATGAGCACCTGCATGCCGAGGTACGGCATGTCCCAGCGCGAGTCGCGCAGGGTGTCGCCGAGCAGCCCCTGGAGGCTGTCGTTGATCGGATAGAGCATCCCGACCTTCTCGTGCAGGAAGCGCCCGAAGATCTCGGCGTGCCGGGCCTCGTCCATGGTCTGCGTCGCGGAGTAGAACTTCGCGTCCAGGTCCGGCACCGACTCGACGATCCGCGCCGCGCACACCATCGCGCCCTGCTCGCCGTGCAGGAACTGGCTGAAGTTCCAGGCGGTGTAGTGCCGGCGCAGCTCACCCTTGTCCTTCTCGGTGAGTTTGGCCCAGTGCCGGGTGCCGTAGAGGGTCAGGGCCTCGTCCGGGGTGCCGAGCGGGTTGTACGGGTCCACTTCCAGGTCCCAGTCGATGCGCTTGGCACCGTCCCACTGTTTGTCCTTGCCCTTCTGGTAGAGCGCGAGCAGCCGCTCGCGGCCCCCGTCGTACTCCCAGCTGAACCGGGCCGATCCGGTCGCGGGGACGGGCCAGACGCCCTCGCCCGGGTCGTTGGTGTAGAGCTCGTGCGTCGACACTGACGCCCCCCTCGGTCACGTACTTCCGTACAAGACTGGACAGTTGGCAGCGTCACACGTTGGTAGACGCGCGGTCAACAAGTCGTGCGCGGGGGATTGACGACCTTGCTGACAGGCAGTCTCATAAGGAGTGACCGCTGGTAACCCCGGCTGTATCCATCCAACGAATGGGCGAGGTGCCCCCGCCATGACGACCACGACCGACCCCACGGATCGCCGGGTCCTGCAGGACGCGCTCGGCCTCCTCAAGGACCGCGAGCAGATCGCCGAGCGACTCCTCGAATCCTCGGCCAAGCACTCCTTCGACCCCGACAAGGAACTCGACTGGGACACCCCGCCGATCGAGGGCAAGTACTACTGGCCGCCCGAGCTGCTCTCCCTCTACGACACCCCGCTCTGGAAGAAGATGGGCGAGGAGCAGCGCATCGACCTCTCCCGCCACGAGGCGGCGGCGCTCGGCTCGCTCGGCATCTGGTTCGAGATCATCCTCATGCAACTGCTGGTCCGGCACATCTACGACAAGTCCCTGACCAGCAATCACGTCCGCTACGCGCTCACCGAGATCGCCGACGAGTGCCGCCACTCGATGATGTTCGCCCGCATGATCCAAAAGGCCGGCGCCCCCGCCTACCCGGTCTCCCGCCTCAACCACAACCTCGCCCGGGTGCTCAAGACCATCTCCACGACCCCGGGTTCCTTCGCCTGCACCCTCCTCGGCGAGGAGATCCTCGACTGGATGCAGCGCCTCACCTTCCCGGACGAGCGCGTCCAGCCCCTCGTACGCGGCGTGACCCGCATCCACGTCATCGAGGAGGCCCGGCACGTCCGCTACGCCCGTGAGGAGCTGCGCCGCCAGATGCTCACCGCCCCGCGCTGGGAGCAGGAGCTCACGCGGATCAGCTGCGGCCAGGCCGCCCGCGTCTTCTCCCTCGCCTTCGTCAACCCGGCCGTCTACGACAACGTGGGCCTCGACCGCCGCGAGGCGCTCGCCCAGGTCAAGGCGAGCGGGCACCGCCGGGAAGTGATGCAGGGCGGCGCGAAGCGCCTCACCGACTTCCTCGACGACATAGGAGTCCTGCGCGGGGCCGGCCGGAGGCTGTGGAAGAGCTCGGGGCTCCTGGCCTGATGAGCTGACGCCCCATGGGCCCGGTGCCCCGGTGCCCGGTGCCCCGGTGGCCCGATGACCCCGTGACCCGGACGGCGTAGGGCTACCCTGCGGACATGACCGTACGCGCGTACCGCAGGTTGAGCGTCGAGGAGCGGCGGGCCCAGCTCCTCGACGCGGCCCTGTCGCTGTTCGCGCACCGGGCGCCGGAGGAGGTCTCGCTCGACGACGTCGCCGAGGCCGCCGGGGTCTCGCGCCCGCTCGTCTACCGCTACTTCCCGGGCGGCAAGCAGCAGCTGTACGAGGCCGCCCTGCGCTCGGCGGCGGACCTCCTGGAACTGTGCTTCGCGGAACCCCAGGAAGGCCCGCTCACCCAGCGGCTGTCCCGGGCCCTGGACCGCTACCTCGCCTTCGTCGACGAACACGACGCCGGCTTCGCCGCCCTGCTCCAGGGCGGCAGCGTCGTCGAGACCTCCCGTACGACGGCCACGGTCGACGGCATCCGCCGCGCGGCGGCCGAACAGATCCTCTTCCACCTGTCCGTTCCGGCGCCCGGGCCGCGCCTGCGCATGATGGTCCGCACCTGGATCACGGCGGTCGAGGCGGCCTCCCTCATCTGGATCGACGAGGGCAAGCAGCCGCAGGTCGACTCGCTCCGGGACTGGCTGGTGGACCAGTTCATCGCCCTCCTGACGGCCACCTCCGCCACGGACCCCGAAACCGCGGCCGCCGCACGGGCCGCGCTCGCCCTGGAATCGGCGGACGGCCCGGTCGGGGTCCTCGCCCGCCGCGTGATCCCGGTGGTCTCCGAGGCCGCGCACCTGCTGTGACACTGGAGGGGTGAGAAGCCAACCCACCCCCTTCGAGGGCGGCCCGATGGACGGCCGGGTCCTGCCGATCCTCCTCGGCCCCACCGGCCACCCCCCGAAGTGGTACGAGATCCCGGTCCCGACCCCGGACGGCGGCCCGCCGACACTGCTGCTGTACGAGCGGGTCCCGTCGGGCTACTCGAAGCGGCTGGGCCTCCAGAAGGGCTGGAAGTACGCCTACACCCCCTCGGGCACGAAGCCGAAGCCGCGCTGGCCCTGGTCGAAGCCCCCGACCCCGCGGCCCTGACGCACCGACGCCGGTGGGGATGAAGGGCGGCGGCATCAGCCGAAATCCAGCCCCCGGGGGGTCCCCCCGGGGGGAGGCTGGGGGAGCGTGAGGCGAGGCGCCCGGGCTACGGGACGGCCGGCGGGGGCTCCGGGAGGGTCAGGATCGCCACCGCCCCGCCCCCCTCCGCCGCGCCGAACTCCAGCCGCGCCCCGATGACCTCCGCCTGGCCCACCGCGATGGTCAGCCCCAGCCCGTGCCCCTTACCGCCACTGCGGAAGCGCTGCGGCCCGTGCGCCACCAGGTACGCCGGGTACCCGTCCCCGTGATCCCGTACCGTCACCACCGGCCCGTCCACCGTCACCACCACCGGCCCCCGCCCGTGCTTGTGCGCGTTGGCCACCAGGTTCCCCAACACCCGCTCCAGCCGCCGCCGGTCCGTCTCCACGTGCGCGTCCCGCAGCACGACGACCTCCGTCTGCGCCTCCGCCCCCGACGCCCGCACCACCCGCCGTGCGAGCCGCCCCAGCTGGTGCAGGTCCGTCTCCACCACCTCGCTGCCGGAGTCCAGCCGCGAGATCTCCAGCAGGTCCTCGGTCAGCCCGCGCATCGTCCGTACCCGCTCCTGCACCAACTGCGTGGCCCGGCTCTCCGGCAGCAGCTCCGAAGCCGCCTGCAAACCGGTCAGCGGAGTGCGCAGCTCGTGCGCGACGTCCGCCGTGAACCGCTGCTCGCTCAGCAGCTTCGCCTGCAGGCTCCCCGCCATCGTGTCCAGCGCGGCCGCGACCGTCGCCACCTCGTCCTGGTGCCGCGAGGGGTCCTTCGTGCGCGCGTCCCCGACCCTGGCGTCCAGGTCCCCCTGCGTGATCCGCCGCGCGACCGTCGCCGTCTGGTGCAGCCGCCGCGTCACGCGGGTCACCGCGAACGCGCCGACCAGCAGCGTCCCGCCGATCGCCAGCACCGAGGACCCGATGATCGCGTTGTCCAGGCCGCTGATCGTCCGCGCGCTCTGCCCGTAGTCGACCGCGGTGGCCAGCGCCCGCCCGTCGGCCGGCGCCGCCGCCCACATCACCGGCCGGCCCTCGTAGTCGGCCACGACCGTGCCGCGGTGCCCGGACAGGGCCAGCGCCCGCAGCGAGGCCGGCAGCTCGGCCGGGTCCAGCCCGGACGCCGGCGGCAGCGCCTCGCCCGCCTCGTACGCGCGCGAGGCGTCGTGCAGCTTGCCGAGCGCCTTGTCCCGCGCCGTCGCGACCGTCTGCCGCGTCACCTCGACGTGCACCAGCGCACCCACCACCGCCGCCAGCGAGCAGCACATCACCACGATGAAGCACGCCGACTTCCAGGTCAGCGTGGCCGTCCAGGCGGGCAGCCGGATCCTCACGAAGAGCCCGGCCCGCTCGCGCCGCCCGCGGGCATCCGTACGATCTGCTCGCGCGTCGGCAGCATGCTGCGCTGCTTCTCGTCCCAGGACCAGGCGTTGATCAGCTCGTACCCGCCGAGCCCGCTCGGCATGTGCAGGATCACGTCCTGCCCGGCCAGCTCCACGCTGATCAGGGTCTGGGTGGTCGCCATGATGCGGTTGAGCCGCCCGTCGGCGTCCGCCGTGTACACCCGTACGGACATCTGGTCCTCGGGGAGCCGCACACCGATGATCAGCTCGTCCTTGCCGTTCCCGGTGAGGTCCCGGTAGTACGGCGTCAGCACCGGGCAGTCCTGGGGCTCCGCCCCCTCCTCTCCGCACTCCTTGATCGCGTCGGCCGTCTCCCGGGGCATCCCGTCCGGGCCGACATCGGCCTTCGGGCGCGCCCGCACCTCGGCCTGGACCAGGGTGACGGGGTCGATGCCGTGCACGTTCTGGTCCTGCACGGGCGCGATGCCCGGCACGTACTCGGGCGGCGCGCCCCCCGGATCCGCGGGCGGTACGGAGGCCCCCTTGCGCCCGGGCCACAGATGTACGGGCCCGCTCGCGGTCGGGGTCGGACCGGCGTTGGCCAGGCCGCCGGTGTCGCCGCAGCCCGTCACGAGCAGCAGCAGGAGGGGCAGCGCGGGCAGGGCGGCGCGGGCGCGCGGGGGGAACCGGACGGAAAAGCGGAAGGGAGGGGAACTCGCCACCCGTACGTCCTCCTCTCCGGGGCATGACCCTGCGTCGCGTCAACAGTAAGCAGAGGTACGCCGTCTTTGCGCGCGAGGCCCGCCCGGCCGACTCGGCGGCGGACCCGCGGGGGCGCGGGAAGGCACCACCCGGACCGGCCCTGGTGAGGCCTGGGCCGCTTCTCTCCGGCTTCTCTCCGGCTTCTCTCCGCCTCTAGCCGTCCGTACGGCCGCGGCGCAGCATCGCGAAACCGAGTCCGGCGGCGCCGATCGCGGTGACGCCGGCGCCCGCCGCGAGCAGCATCAGGCCACTGCCCGGGCCGTCGGCCAGGGTGTTCAGCCGCAACGCCTCGACGGTCCCGCCGGCCACGGCGGCGGAAGCGGAGCCCGAAACGGAGCCGGAGGTGGAGGCGGAGGCGGAGGCGGAGCCGTGCGCGGGCGCGGGCGCGGAGGCGGCCGTGACTTTGCCGTCGCGGGTCCCGGTCTTGTGCGTGACGACGTGGTTGCCGGCGCTGCCGACGGGCACGGTGTCGCCGACCCAGGAGCTGAGCACCCCGTCGGACCGCAGCGCGAGGTGCAGGTCACCGGCGTCGCCGTAGCCGGTCGAGCCGTCCCGGCTGTTCACCGTGGCGGCCTTGGCGCCTTCCGCGGTCAGCACGTCGGCCTGGTAGGCGTCCTTGGCCGTGCGGTAGACGTCGGCCCTGGAGACGCCGTCGGCGAGGGCGAGCGTCTTGACCAGGGTCCGCTGCGAGGCGGTGGAGGCGGCCGGCACCCCTTCGGCGAGCGCGGCGGCGGTCGGGAGCGCCAGCAGACCGGCGGCGCATGCGGTCACGGCGGCGGCGCGAACGAGGGTGCGGCGGCGGACGGTGCTCACGGGGAGTCCTTCGGTGCTGGTGACGCCCTGGGAAGTCCAGGTGGCACCAACGTAGGCACCGGCCGTTGCAGTGGGGCACTGGTTTTGTAACAGCGGGGCAGCAGCGTCCCGGCGGAGTCGTTACACAACCGGGGGATTGCCGCGCGGCGCCCGGGCTGCTCCCATGGACGGCGGGGGTGAGGGCGATGCGCGGACTGAAGGTACTGCCGAGCGGCCGGCCCGGCCGCGGCCGGCTGTACGTCAATCTGCCCGACGGGCAGGCGGTGGCCTGGTACGACCGGCAGACCAACCGGATCAGCGTCCTGGCGGACGACCGCCGCGAGGAGATCCTGGCGGTGTTGCGCCCCTACCTGAGCGGGACGGTCTCGATCGGCCCGCCCCCCGTCCCCTCGGCCGCGGACCTGCGCCGCCTGGCCCTGCCGCCGGACGAGGACCTGGCCCCGAACCGACCGGGGGAGGCCCTGCTCGGCGAGCTCGAACACGGCACGTCCGGTGCCCGCGCCCGCCACCGGCTGCGCCAGGACCTCACGGCCCAGCAGCGGATGGGGGAGATCCTCGACGCCCTGCCGGAATCGCAGGGCTGGAGAACCCTGCACTCCCTCGGCGTCCCGGGCGTCGGCCGCATCGACCACCTGCTCCTGGGGCCGCCCGGGGTCTTCTGCGTCCTCACGGTCCCGGTCCGGCGCCAGCGCGTGCGGGTCGGCGACATCCTGCTCACGGTGGGCCGCGCCGAACCCCGCCCGGACCCGCGCCGGGTCCGCCTCGCCGCGCGCTACGCCACCCGCGTCCTGACGGCGCCGGTCACCCCGGTGCTGGCCCTGGTCGACGCCTCCCGCGTCGAGGTGGCTCCGAGCGTCCGCGACATCCGCGTCCTGCAATCCCCCGCGGTGACCCCGTACCTCACGGAGGCCGCCACCACCCTCAAACCCCCGGACGTCGAAGCCCTGTTCACCCTCGCCCGCGACCACCGCACCTGGCGGGGTCCCGGGGAGCGGTAGCCGTACACCCCGCCGGGGGTGGGGGCGCGGGTCTCAGGCCGAGGTGCGTTTGCGGGGTGCGGCGGTTTTCTTCGCGGCCGCCTTGGCGGTGGTCTTCCTGGCCGTCGCTCCCGTCGCGGCGGTCGTCTTCTTCTTCGCCGAAGTGGACTTGGACGCGGTCGATTTGGTGGCGCCCGCAGTGGATTTGGTGGCGCTCGCAGTGGACTTGGTGGCGGCCGGGGCCGCCTTCTTGCCCGCTGCCGCCGTCGACTTCTTTCCGCCCACCGCCTTCGGGGCGGCCGCCGGCTTGCGCCGGATCGGCGTGACCTCCGCCTCCGCCTCCGCCCGTGAACCGCCCTCCCCCCGGGACGCCTTGGCCTCCCGTACGCTCTTCTCCAGCGCCGCCATCAGGTCGATGACCTGGCCGCCGGCCGGTTCCACCACCGCCTCCGACGGCTCGAACGCGCCCCCCGCCTTCGCCGCGATCATCGTCTCCACGGCATCCCGGTAGTCGTCGTGCAGCGACTCCATCTCCACCTCTCCCAAGGTGGCCATCAGCGCGTCCGCCAGGTCCAGCTCGGCCTCCCGCACCGACACCGTCCCTTCCGGAGCCACTCCCTCCGGCGCCCGGATCTCGTCCGGCCACAACAGCCCGTGCATCGCGATCACGTCGTCGACGACCCGCAGCATGCCCAGCCGTTCCCGGCCGCGCAGCGCGTACTTGGCGATCGCGACCTTCCGGCTCCGCTTCAGCGCCTCCCGCAGCAGGGTGTACGGCTTCGCCGCCGTGGCCCCGTTCGCCGCGAGGTAGTACGCCGCGTCCATCTGCAACGGGTCGATGTCATCGGCCGGCACGAACGACACGATCTCGATCGTCTTCGCGGTCGCGATCGGCAGCTGCGCCAAGTCCTCATCCGTGATCGGGATGATCGACCCGTCCGCCTCCTCGTACCCCTTGCCGATCTCGGCGGCCGACACCTCCTCGCCGTCCAGCTCGCACACCTTGCGGTAGCGGACCCGTCCGCCGTCGCTCAGGTGGATCTGGCGAAAGGAGATCGAGTGGTTCTCGGTGGCGTTGACGAGCTTGATCGGGATGCTGACCAACCCGAAGGAGATCGCCCCGTTCCATATGGATCGCACGGTTCCTCCCGTTTCATGGCAATCTCATCGTATGACGCCGATCACAATGGTGGAGGGGCGTCGCATCGCGCTCAGCAATCTCGACAAGGTCCTGTACCCGCGGACCGGCTTCACCAAGGGCGAGGTGCTGCACTACTACGCCACCGTCGCTGGTTCGCTGCTGGCCCACGTCCACAACCGGCCGGTGTCCTTCCTGCGGTATCCCGACGGCCCGGACGGCCAGCTCTTCTTCACCAAGAATCCGCCGCCCGGTACCCCCGACTGGGTGAAAACCACCCCGGTTCCCCGCTCCGAGGACCCCTCCGCCGAACAGGTGGTCGTCGCCGATCTCGCCACCCTCATGTGGGCCGCGAACCTGGTCGTCGAGTTCCACACCCCCCAGTGGCCGGCCGGCGCCCCGGCCGTCGCCGACCGGCTCATCCTCGACCTCGACCCCGGACCGCCCGCCACGATCGTCGAGTGCGGCGCGGTCGCGCTCTGGCTGCGTGACCGGCTCGCCGCCGACGGGCTGCACGCCTACGCCAAGACCTCCGGCTCGAAGGGCATGCACCTGGCCGTCCCCCTGGAGCCGACCCCGTCCGACCGCGTATCGGCGTACGCGAAGGCCCTCGCCCAGGAGGCCGAGCGCGAGCTGCCCGACCTCGTCGTGCACCGCATGGCGAAGGCGCTGCGCCCCGGCAAGGTCTTCGTCGACCACAGCCAGAACGCCGCCGCCAAGACCACCGCCGCCCCCTACACCCTGCGCGCCCGCGCCCTGCCCGCCGTCTCCGCGCCCGTCTCCTGGGGCGAGGTCGAGGCCTGCGGGGCCCCCGAGGACCTGGTCTTCCTCGCCGACGACATCCCGCCGCGGCTCGAACGGGACGGCGACCTCTTCGGCCCGCTGACCGACCCCGACCGGGCGGGGCAGCTCCCCGCGAAGCGGGCGGGCAAGGCGGCCAGGGCGTCCGGGGAGGCCAGGGCGTCCGGGGAGGGGCGGCCGTCGTGATCACCGTCGCGCTCGCAGCCCCCGTACGCAGCCTCCCGCGCGCGCCCGGTCTCGCGTACGAGCCGAAGTTCGACGGCCACCGGCTGGTCGTGCTGCGCACGGCCGAGGACGTGGTGCTCCAGGCCCGCTCCGGCCGTATCGTCACCAGCGCCTTCCCCGATCTCGCCGCGGCCGCCCGGCAGCTGCCCGCCGGGACCGTGCTCGACGGCGAGGTGGTCGTCTGGCACGCCGGCCGCACCGACTTCGCCCTGGTGCAGCGCCGGGCGGCCGCCGCGACGGCCGCGCGGGCCGCCGTACTCGCGCAGACCCTGCCCGCCTCGTACGCCGCCTTCGACGTACTGGAGCTGGCCGGGCTCGACCTGCGCACGCGCCCGTACGAGCGGCGGCGGGCGCTCCTGGTCGACCTGCTGCTCCCGCTCGGGCCGCCGCTGCAGCCGGTGCCGATGACCACCGACCCGGAGCTGGCCGCCACCTGGTACGAGACCCTGCCCGCCAGCGGTATCGAGGGCCTGGTCGTCAAGCGGCTGGACCAGGCCTACCCGGCCGGGCGGCGCGCCTGGCAGAAGCTCCGGCACACCAACGTCCGCGACGCGGCGGTGGTCGGCTACACGGGGACACCGCGGCGCCCCCTGGCGCTGGTGCTCGTACTGCCCGTCGGGGACGAGACGCCGCTGGTGTCGAGCCCGCTGACGGCGGCGCTGCGTACGGAGGTCGCGGCGGCCGTGGCCAAGCGGGCGGCGCCCCGGCCCGGCGCGGCGGGCGTTTCCGGTGCGACCGTTACCGCCATCGGAGTGGGCGAAGTACCGTTCCGCCCGCTCGACCCGCCGCTGACGGCGGAGGTCCGGCACACCTCGGCCCGCCACCCCCCGCCCGAGGTGCTGCGGCTGCGGACGGAACTCTGACCCGCGCCGCGGGGTGGCGCAGGCCAGAGGAGTCGGAGGGGGCGGGCCGGGTCAGACGGGCTTCACGCCACCCGGGGGAGGCTGCTCCGGGGGCGAGTTGGGGTGCTCGTAGCCGGACTCGCGCTCGGCGCGCACGTCCTCCTGATGGCTGGCGGTGGTGGAGCCGAAGTTGCCGTAGCCCTGCATCTCGTGCGGGCGCAGGCCGCCCTCGGGAATCTCGACGGGTTCCCGCTCCTCGCGGACCTCGTAGACCGCACCGCCGTCGGGCAGGTGGGGCTGGCTCTCGGGTTCGGGGGGCGCGGGTTCCTGTGCCCGGACTCGCTTGCCCAGCCAGAAGCCGCCGAGCAGGAAGCCGACCACGGCGAGCCCGACGACCAGGAACCACGCGATGTCGGTCAGGGTCCTGTCCGCGATGTAGGTCAGGGTCATCTCCATACCTTTATTTTCCCGCATTCCGCCACAAAATGCGCTACTGCGGTGGCGCAGTGGTGGCGGTGGCTGCGGTGGGCGGTGGCTGCGGCGACCAGCCACCGCAGCCACCGCCCATCACCCCCGCAGCGGCCCGTCGGAGTCCCGCAGCCCGCCGGCGACCCGCCCGCCCAGCACCCCGAGGATCTCCGCGCAGATGGCCAACGCCGTCTCCGCCGGGGTCCGCGCGCCGAGATCGAGCCCGATGGGCCCGTGCACCGCCCGCAGCCTCGCCTCGCTCACCCCGGCGGCGAGCAGCCCCTCGCGGCGCCTGGCCGTGGTCCGCCGCGAACCCAGGGCCCCCACGTACGGGATCCCGAGCGCGAGCGCCGTCCTCAGAGTGGGCACGTCGAAGTCCGGCTCATGGCTGAGCAGCACCAGGCAGGCCGCGTCGCGGTGGTCGGTGAGCGCCTTCTCGGCATCCGCGGCCGACTCGACGGTCTCCACGCCCCACTCCAGGAGCGCGGCCTGCCGGGCGATGATCCCCGCCAGCTCGCCGCCCCCGCCGATGACCACGTGGGGCGCGGACGGGTACGCCTCCACGAGCACCAGCCCGGACCCCCCGTACAGCGCGTCCCGCCCGGGCCGGCGCGTGGCCAGCAGCTCGCCGGCCCGCCGCTCGGCATCGTTGCCCGGCGCGTCGACGGCCCGTACGACCTCGCTCGCGGCCTCGTCCGCCGCCTCGCCGAGCCGGGTCACCAGCGCCACCCCGGCCCCCTGTTCGAGCAGCTCCCACCACTGCGCGGGCACCGAGGCGAGCGACTGCAGCAGGATCTCCGCCTGCCCGCCGCAGGTCAGCCGCGCCTCCACGGCCTCGCCGGCACCCACCGAGACCTCGCACACCCGCACGTTCCGCCCAGGGCCCATGGCCGCGGCCTCGGCGGCCAGCTCCGCATCGAACACCCCGCGGTACAGGGCCCCGACGCACTCGCCCCGCGCGTCCACGAGCACGGCCCCGGCGGGATCCCGCGGCCCGAACCCCTGCTCGGTCACGGGCCGGGCCAGGAACGCCACCCGCCCCTCGGCCACCCACTGCCGCGCCGTCTCCGCCAGCTCACGCATCCGCGTCGCTCCATCCTTCTGCGCGCTCTCTCCCCGCAAAGCACCTGGTCAGCGGCACAAAGCGGCCTCAAGCCCCACCCTAGGCACACCCCGACCCCCTCCCCACCCCCCAAATCCCACAGACCCGCCCGCCACCCCTCGTACAGACCACCGGACGCAATCACCAAACAAAAAAGACCCCTTGACGCTCAGCCGCAGCCCCTGGATTTGACCGCGCCGCACGTGCACACGAGGTCGGGCCCCCAGCAGTAGCCGCGGCGCATCGCGCTGTCGGAGCGCTCCTCCAGGCCGATGCCGCCGCCCGGCCCGGAAGACTCATCCAGCACGCACGGCGGCCCGAACGGCTCGGAGCCACCCGCACGCCCGGCTGGTGCTGTGACCGGAAAGGTTCACCGGGGCGCGCCGCCCGGTACGGCACCTCGCCGCTTTGTCGGACCGCGCTAGTACGTCCAGTACGAGACGCGGTCCTCCGCCTTGCGATGCACCGCACCGGACACCGCGACCCGGCAAACCTTCCCGGCCACAGCACTAGTCGGTATGCCCGCTCTCACCCCCGGCCGACCCCGTCGACCGATCCCCCCGTCATCCCCCCTCGGGACCCGGCACCCCCCTCCCCGACGACACCCCGGCACCGAAAAACCCCATCAAGCCCCCTCACCCAGCCCTCAAGGGCGGCCCGCTCCCCCCGCCGCCCTACCCCGCAGAACCGACCCGAGACGCCGCAACCACACCCCCGCAAGCCACCACCGCATCGAACCGCGCCGCACCACAAGGCAGTTGGCCATTCAAACGCGAAGCCTCACCCCATCAAACTCAGCCACGGCGGCGCCTTCGGCCCCTCCTCGCGAACCGCCGCCAGCAGAATTCCGACCCCACCCATGGCTCCGGAGGCCCGTGTGTCTCACGCGTTTCAGCAGCTCAGGGGGACGAACAACAGCATCCGCCGCCTTGCCCACAAATAGGCCGTAGCCGCATGCAGGGTACTGGCGTCTCACAGTTGTGAGGCTGGAGAACATGCAGTTATTTATTCGGTGAACTGAGAACCAGGTCGCCTCTCGCCGCCGCTCGCTCGGCTGCGAGAAGTCCGACTGCGATGCCGTCTTTGATGGGCCCTTGTTCACCCCATGTCTGACGTATTGTTGCGATCGAACCGAATGCGGTGATGATCAATCCATAGAACGCCGCCACCAAAGCTAGAGCGGGGTGGTCCGGTATTATGCCAACAATCGACACCGCCTCATTGTGGGCGATCACCAAACTAGCGTGGACCTTCTGACGCCTCTTCAGTGCCAGGTATTCATCTCTGACGCTCCCCGGAGCCTCTGTCAGGAGGATTCTATCGATGTCGATGAAGTATCTTTCCAGCTCGCCAACGAGCTCATCCTCATTGACGGTGCCGGTTTTCTCGAACTCTGCCAATCGTTTCACGACCTTGCCACGCGAGCTCTCGCTCCTGATGCAAGGCAGTAGATCAGCGGGCATGTCGGCAAAGATTTTTCGCGACAACACAAAGGGAGGCAGCCTCCAAATATGGGGTTGCTCCGTGGGGGTGTGATGTCGCGTGCGTCGATCTCCCATACGAATGTCTACCGGAGTCCAAAATCGGCTCGGAGACACGGGAATGTCGGCAGAGACGCGCAGGGATTTTGGCAGGCCAAGTCTATATGCGGCGCGAGCCGCTTTATCGAGCTGATTCTGCTGCCACTGTGTGACGTCACCCCTATTTACTTCGTCTTGCAACCACCGGCGAAACTTGATGAAGTGGAGCGGGTCTTCGGCGCTGACATAGCTGTGCGCCAATCTTTTGACATCAGCCGAGACGTTCACTGGGCTATCTGGACCAAAGGCGCTCAGCACCTGACTGCGAAATAGACGACTTACGTCATCAGCGTCGTACTCCCTCTGCCGGCCGTCCAGCTCCGTCTCGACAAATCGTATGTAAGCGTCGCTGCTCGGGGTCTCGGGCACACCTCGAGCTACGAGATCGCTCCAAACGTCGCGCAATTTCATGCCTGTCCGGACCGCTGGAAGCAAATACCCGTAGTAAAGAAGAAGAGACAGATCTTGAGGCGCTGAGTCGACTGGATTTTCGCCGTTCCAAATCAACGAGCGCAGATAGCGGTTGTTGTTCAGTTGGGAGTCGCCCACAAGCAGTTCATCGAAAGAAAAGACAGTGCTGTATTACATATGCGCGGAGTGCTCGTCCTTTTAGTGCTTGTCGCCTGACACCAAGTACATTCGCATGCGGATCGGTCTCTGTCATGTAGAGCGTTTTTGGCTGGCGTTCCATCTTCCATCACCTATTCGTTGTTTGTGTCTGCCACAGAAGAGCCAAGGATCCCGCGGGTTCTCGACGGCCGGGTTTTCGACTGGAACTCACATAAATAATGCTCTCACTGTCGACCGTGAGGTGCATGTCCTATGTCCATGTGGAACCACAGCTTCCGTCGCTTAGGGAGAGCGGGGCCCGGTCCATCCTCCGACCTGCAACAATTGGCCTTGGGGCTGCCGGTTTGGGGCACTGGCATGCCGCCGCGATTCCCGGCGGCTCCCCGCCGGTCTGACGCGGTTGTGGCACGGGGAGCCTCTGATTCCATACCCACCGCACATGAGCGGCCCCGGACCAGGAGCCATGGGCGGTGGAGCGCCGCCTGTCACTGTTGACGCCCTTGGTTCCTCGCCACGCCGGACACGCGTCGGGCACGATGGGGCAGATACCGACGTGGAGCGACCTCACCAGCCGACGCCACCTCATGGGAGGCCAGCCCATTCGCCCTGGCGCGTTCGCCTCACGCACCCGTCATCCGTGCCAGCGGGGGTACGGCCGGCCGGACTTAGGCCTGGTAGCCCTGCCGGCCGTACGCCCGGCAGGGCTACCTGGGCCTCTATCGCAGGCCTATCGCGATCAGTGCGCGACAACGCCAAAGGCCCGGACTCAGCGGGACTGAGTTCGGACCCGCCTGCTTGACACTTCAGCAGGTCAGCGAGTGTTCCGCGCTGGTCTTGCTGGAGCCCCCGGCAGAATTCGAACCTGCGCACACGGCTCCGGAGGCCGGACCGCACCCCGACGTTTGCCCAGGTCAGACTCTTCCAGGCGACCCGGGGACGCAACGCGGTGGCCGAGCGGGCGGACTTCGCCGCGACGCTGGCGCATTCCCCTCTTCCCGGGGCTGAGCTGGTGGCCGGGCTGCGGGCCGCCGACTGGAACCAGGCGCTGCGTTCCCTCGCAGTCGCGATTCCGGACGATGCACCGAGCATTGTGGTGGTCGACGAGGTGCCGTGGCTGGTCGAACAGGACGGGGAGTTCGAGGGGGCGCTGCAGACGGTCTGGGACCGGCACTTGTCCGCCAAGCCCGTCCTGTTGATCCTGGTCGGCAGTGACATGTCGGTGATGGAGTCGATGCAGTCCTATGGGCGCCCCTTCTTCGGCCGGGCGGCCAAGATGACCGTACAGCCGCTGCATCTGGCCGATGTGCAGGCGATGACCGGCCTTGACGCGGCGGAAGCGGTGGACGCGCTGCTGATCACCGGAGGGTTCCCGGAGATCGTTCAGTCCTGGCGGCCGGGGATGGGCCGGCGTGACTTTCTGCGCGAGGCTGTGTCCAACCCGCTTGCCCCGCTGTTGGTGGCGGGTGAACTGTCGCTGCTGGGGGAGTTCCCCGAGGCGTCCCACTCGCGCGCGATCCTGGAAGCGGTCGGCAGTGGCGAGCGGACCTTCTCCACCATTGCCGCACAGGCCGGTGGTGCCGGCGCGCTGCCCTCGGGCACGCTGTCTCCGCTGCTGAACACGCTGCTGGCCAAGCGAGTCCTGGCCGCTGACCTGCCGCTCTCGGTCAAGGCGGACAGCAAGAACAAGCGCTATCGCATCGCTGATCCGTACCTGCGGTTCTGGCTGGCTTTCCTGCAACGCGGGATCCCGCTCATCGAGCGCGGTCGTGGTGATCTGGCGCTGGAGCGCATCGAGCGGTCGTGGACGACATGGCGGGGCCGGGCCGTCGAGCCGGTCGTTCGCGAGTCGCTGCTGCGGCTGCTGCCCGACGAGATGTGGCCGCAGACGGAGGCGGTCGGGGGCTGGTGGAACCGGCAGAACAACCCGGAGATCGACCTGATCGGAGCCGACCGCGAACCCGTGGCAGGGCAGGTTCACTTCATCGGCTCGGTGAAGTGGCTGGAGTCGCAGCCGTTCGGCCGACGTGAGTACGAGGCCCTGGTACGAGACATGCTCGCCGTGCCCGGTGCCGAGCCGGACACGGCGCTGGTTGCGGTGTCCCTTTGTGGCGTCGAGGACGATCTCCCTCTTGCGGCGCATTGGGGTCCGGAGGACCTTGTCCGTGCCTGGGAGTAGTCAGAGAAACCGCCGGTGTGGTCCGGAGGCGGGAGATCGCGTCGGCACCGACTGAGAACGGCGGTCTGAGAGGACGCGGCAGGTTCACCCCCGCGGGGTGACCGGACGGCGCTAGCCTGGCCGGGTGAATGCGCGTACCGCCCTTGTGAAATGGCTGGGCACCCTGGATGCCGAGCGGCTGACAGCATTGCTGGAGGAGCGGGATCTGCCGCTCGCCGCCGGGTACCGACGGATCACCACCCTCCGCGAGCTCGCCGAACACTTGCTCACCGACGAGTCGGTGGGCCAGGGCCTGATGGCGGGCACCGCCGGAGAACTGCAATTGCTCGCTTCCATCGCCGCCCTTGCTCTGGAGCGGCACGGCCCCGCAGCCGGTGACGAGGCCGAGGATGGGCCCCGATATCCCTGGCAACAGCGGAAGCCCGTTCCCCCGGTGGAACCCGCGGACCGATTGGTGCCTGAGCGGGACGTACTGTCCTGGTTCGAGCCGGGGGAGAAGCGGCAGCGGGCGGAACACACACTCACCCGACTGCGGGAGCGCGCGCTGTTGCTCCCCGCGCCCAAGGGCCGACTGGCGCTCCCACCACTGCTGCACGTCCGCGCCGCCGGGTTCGACGGTTACGGGCGTACGGCCGACCGGCTGCTGACCACCGCCTACAACGCCCCCGAGGTCAAGCGGATCGCCGCAAACCTCTTCGGCGAGGGGGCGGCCCGTACCCGCGACCAGGCCCAAGAGCTGATCACCGCTCTGCTCGCCGATCCCGCCCGGGTGCGGGTACTGGTGGCGGACGCCCCGGTCCGGGCGCTGGAGCTGCTGGACCACCTGGTGCCCGGCCCGCCGCTGCTGCGGACCCACTGCTTCGTCGGCCGGTACGGGTCGCAGTACGCGGGCCCGGACGCCAAGTACGTCTTCCGGGAAGGCGGCAGCGGCGACGAGGGCACCGACTGGCTGGCCGTGCGCGGACTACTGATCCCCTCCGGCCTCGACCTGGTGGAACTTCCGTACGAGGTCGCCCGTGCGCTCCGCGATGAGGGCGCGGCGCCCAGCCCCCGGCTGGAACCGGAGCCGTTCACCGCCACCGCGCCGCTGCCGTCCGGCTGGGAGGGCGAGGGTGGCACGGCCGCCGCGGCGGCCGCCTGGCGGGCCGAACTGGTACTGCGGGCGCTGGCCGCCCAGCCGGTCGCGATCCGCAAGGCGGGCGGGATCGCCGTACGGGACACCCGGCGGCTGGCCAAGGCGGCCGGGGCCGACGAGGCCGGCACCCGGCTGTGGCTGGACCTCGCGGTGAACGCCGGACTGGCCGCGCCCCGGGACGACGAACCGGCCCCCGCTTCCCGCGGCCACCGGAACCTCAAGGCCCCCAAGCCCTCCGCCCGGCTGTTGCCGAGCGACCGCTACGACGCCTGGGCCGCCGCTCCGCCCGCGGGCAAACTGCTGTCGCTCCTGGCCGCCTGGGCCGTGGTCCCCGCAGTACTCAGCCACTGGCCGGACCCCGACGAGACCCCGGTCGCGCTCATCAGTCCGCAGGACGAGGACGCCGTGACCCTCCGCACCGGGGTCCTACGAGCGCTCGCCGTCCTCCCCGACGGACACGGGCTGACCGCGAACGCGCGCGGATACACCGAACTGCTCTCCCTGGCCGCATGGTTCCAGCCCGCCCTGCGCGCTCACCTGGCCGCAGACGCCACGGGGGAGCTGACCGGCCTGGACGGAGTCCTCGACCGTCTGGCGGCCACCCTGACAGAGGCGGCCCTGCTCGGCGTGGTCGCCCACGGCGCGCTCACCCCCGCCGGGCGGACCCTGTGCCGGCTGCTGGAGGCGGGAGCCGCCCACCACTACCCGGCAGTGCCCGGCGCGGGCGCCGACCCGTCCGCCCGCGGCTCGGAGGGCCTGGGCGAAGACCTCGCCCTCCGCCCCACCCTGGCGAAGGCGGTGACCACCCTCCGCGAGGAGCTGTACGCAGCGCTGCCCGAGCCCAGCGACAAGGCCCGGTTCCAGAGCGACCTGACCGCCACGGTCACCGGCGCGCCCGCGCCCGCCCTCGCCGACCTGCTCTCCGCCGTCGGCGACATCGAGTCCGAGGGCCACGCGGTGGTCTGGCGCATCACGGCAACCTCCATCCGCCGGGCCCTGGACGCCGGCTGGAGCGCGGACGAACTCCTCGACCGCCTCACGGCGGCAAGCGAGCGCGACACCCCCCTCCCCCAACCACTGGCCTACACGATCAAGGACACCGCCCGCACCCACGGACAACTCAAGGTCGTCCGCTCGGCCTGCTGCATCCGCTCGGACGACACCGGACTGATCGCCGAGGTGGCCCAGGCCCGCGGCCTGACCAAACTCCGCCTGCGCCGGATCGCCCCCACCGTCCTGATCTCCACAGCCCCGCCGGAGGAGACGCTGTCAGCCCTCCGCACGGCCGGCTACGCCCCCACCCAGGAAGCCGAGACAGGCACCACGCTCCTCGACCGCGCCCCCACCGACCGCGCACCGAGCCTCTTGCCCACCCTGGACCAGGCTCACGCGAGCCACGCTGAACAGACCCGAGGCGTCCCCGCGAGCGCCCGCCTACTGGCCGCCACCCTCACCTCGGGCGGCTAGTGCTGTGACCGCGACGACGCTGCCGCGTCCACCGCACAGGGAACCGGGGCGACAGAGGTGGAGGCCGCAGATGTAAGGGCCCGCCGGGCGGCGCCGTTGCTCAACGAGGCTCGTGTGGGTGTGCCTGAAGCCGGGCGGGGCCTCGGGCGCATACTCGTACGGCCCGGTGACGCTGCCAAGGGCCACGACCGGCAATTGCTTTCGCGGCATGACGACGTAGTCGCCGATGTCCATCGTGATGAATCGCCACAACTGGCGCCGGTCGAGCGCCGAGTGCGTCCGAGGGTGTGCCCTGGCCGCTCGGTGTTATTTCCGGCCGGGGGTCCACTTCATGCCAAGCCGGTACGCGCGGGAGATCATGTCCTGGACGCCGGGGCCGTCCTGCGGGGTGAACCAGCGCACCTCGCGTCCGATGATGAGTTCGCCCTTCTGCCGCTTGATGAGGGCGATGGCGCAGGCGTGCGCCTGTGGCGGGCACTCGTCCAGAACCACCCGGAAGCGGTCGCCGCGGTCGGAGGTCAGGGTCACCACCGCGTCGAGGCCGCGGAAGTCGCCGGAACCTTCGTAGATGTAGACGAAGAGCAGGAGCTTCTGGAACTCGTCCTGGTGGTCCAGGTTGATGACGAGGTTCTCTCCTCCCTCCAGGGCGCCGGTCCTGTCGTCCGTGTCAAGGGCGACGTAAGGGAAGCAGTCCACCGCGCCGAACGCGTTGCCCAGCGCCTGCACCACGGTCTTGGAGCCGTCGGTGCAGCAGATCATGCAGCCGAGGTCAAGATCCACCGTCTTGGCCGCGGCCGACCGCAGCGACGCCCGGATCCGGCCGAACAGACCGCGGGCCTCGCCCGCCTCCCGCTGCGCGGCGGCCTGCGGCGAGGTCCAGTTGAGGTTGACCCTGATCAGCCCCGACGTCACGCCGTGCTTGTTCAAGGAGACCGTGGGCGCAGCCTTCGTCAGGTTCACGGTGGCGGGCTCGGTCATGCGGCACCTTTCGGGGAAGGTCCGAGGGAGCGGGGGGTGGTCGACGACCTTACAGGCGGGGGGTGAGACGCCGCATGGAATCGGTTGTTTGGTCCTCTGCCACCCGCGTACGACCGTCGGGAAGGGATGGAGGCCGTACGCGGGTGGTGCTCTGGTCCGCGAAGAGGCCGTAGAGGGTCTGGTGCGAGGCGGACCGGTCGGCCGGGCGGCGGGACTCGGAGGGCACTTGAGGTGTTGAGGACACCAATGACTCGTGGAGGTGGCGTCGTGCCAGTCCCCGGGGTTGTTCGACCTGGCGGCCTTTAGTGTGAGGGCCATTGGGGGGAGTCCGAGCCGGATCGGAGCGCGGAGAGTCGTGGGCGGTCTTACGGAAGCGAAGCTGAGGGAGCTGGCCGGGGAGCGCTCGTTCGAGCGTGGACTTGGTTACGTCGACGAGGTGTACGGGATCGAGTTCGGTGACGGCTGGATCAGGGCGTCGGTCCGGGGTAGGCAGCGTTACGAGGTGGAGCTCGCGCTGGGTGGGCGCGGAAGACCGACGGGCACGTGTGACTGCCCCTACGGCCAGGAAGGCGCCTTCTGCAAACACTTGGTCGCCCTCGGACTGACCGTGATCGGCCAGAACGCGGACCTCCCGCGTCTGCGGGAGTCGGCCCGCGCCCGGTCGCGGAGCCTCGACACCTGGCTGTCCGGCCTGTCGAGGGACGAACTGCTCAGCGTCGTAGGGGAGGAGATCGCCGAGGACCGACAGCTTCGGCGCCGCCTGGAGCTGCGGGCGGCGAGCGCGCGGGGCGACCTGGCCGGGGTCCGGTCACGGGTCCGTGACCTGCTGGACATCGGTCCATTCGCCCAGTACGGCTACGTCGAGTACGGCGACGCCCGCGCCTACGCAGACCAGGCGCGGCAGGCGGCTTCAGCAGTCCGCTCGCTGACCGCCTCGGGCCGGTCCGTCGACGCGATGTCCCTGGCCCGGGAGGCGATCGGTCTGCTGGCCGGGGTGGTCGAGAACGTCGACGACTCCGACGGATGGCTCGGGCAGATCGGCACCAGCCTCGCCGACGCCCACCACGATGCCTGCCGCGCGGCGCACCCCGACCCGGAGGACCTCGCGCACTGGCTGGTGACCCACGCACTCGATGATGCGGCCGACCTGACGGACATCGACCCGCTGGATTACGAGGACCTTCTCGGAGAGAGGGGGATGATCGCCCTGCGTCAGTTTGCGGTCGAGGCGTGGAAGGCGAACCGCACCGGCTGGGCCGAGAAACATCTGATGCAACGGCTGGCGAGGTCGGGCCGGGACGTCGACACGGTGATCGCGGTGCACGTCGCCGACCTCGCGCCCAACGGCCACACCCACCTGCTCATCGCCCGCGAACTGGACACCGCCGGCCGTCCCGCTGAAGCCTTGGAATGGGCCGAGCGCGGGATCCGAGACACCGAGGACCTCGCCACGGTCGACACCGCCCTCGTCGACGACCTCGCCGACCGCTATACGAAGGCCAGCCGGCTCGCCGACGCCGTCACCCTGCGCCGCGACCACTTCGTCGCCCGCCGCAGCCTGCTCACTTACCAGCAGCTGCGTGCCGCGGCCAGGGCCGCCGGATGCTGGCCGCCCGAGCGGGAGCAGGCCGTCGATCTCCTGCGCGTAGACGCGGGCGGGAAGGGCGCCCAACGCGGCAGCGTTCTCGTCGACGCCCTACTCGACGACAAGGACATCGACGCCGCCTGGCAGGCGGCCACGTCGTCCGGCGCCCACGACGGCCAGTGGCTCACCCTCGCCGACCTCGCCCGCCCCACCCGCGCGGCCGACGCCCTCGCCGTCTACCTCCGTCTGGCCGCCCGCCTCATCCACGAGACTGGCAACCATGCCTACGAACAGCTCGTCAGCCTGCTCCTGAGCGTCCGCGACTGTCACCACCGGCTCGGTACGCCGGACGACTTCACCACGTACGTCACCGACCTGCGCGCCGCCCAGAAGCGGAAGCGAAACCTGATGCGCCTGATGGAGGAGCATGGCTTGTGAGCCGGGATGGCGCACCGGACACCCGGGCGCCCGGTGCGCACCTCACAGATCAGGCTGCGCTCGAGCCCGACGGAGGACCGTCGCCCGTCGGCAGGCGGGGTACGAGGTGCCCCCCCAGGAAGGGGCGCGGGCCGAGGGTGGTGGTTGCTGCGCAGTCCCGCCGGGGACGCGCGGCGGGGGACGGGATGGACGTCAGGAAGCTGGCTGTCGAGTCTGGGTCCTCGTTGGTCCAGGCCGTCAAAGAAGCCGCCGCTGATCCATCGCGACTGGTGCGGTACGCGATCGAGCTAGGTCAGCTCCGCGCCGATCCACTGGCCAACATCAGCTGGCGCATCACCGAAACCGTTCAGCAGGTCGATCCCCGGGTGGTCGTCGATCCCGTGCAGGCGCGGAACCTGCTCTGTGCGGTCTCCTACGTCGGTGGTTACGGGCGGGCGCGGGGGCGGAGGCTGGTCGGCCTCTTCGCCGGGATGTACTACGGGGGCTGCGGCCGGCCGAAGCCGTGGCGGTTACGTTGCCGGACTGCGAACTGCCGACGGAGGGGTGGGGCAGCGTGGTCCTTCATGCCACCCGCCCCTCCGTCGGCAAGAAGTGGACCGACAGCGGACGGAGTCACGACCTGCGCGGTCTGAAGAGTCGCCCGCCGGGAGGCACGCGTACGGTGCCACTCCCGCACGAACTCGTCAGCCTGTGGCGGGAGAACGTCGACACCTTCGGCGCCGCGGACGACGGTCGGCTGTTCTTCAACGAGAAGGGCGGCATCGTGGGATCCACCACCTACGACCGTGCCTGGCCCGAGGCCCGCGAACTCGCGCTTTCGCCGGGCCTGGTGGCATCCCCCCTCGCCGCCCGCCCCTACGACCTGAGGCACTCGGCCCTGTCCACCTGGCTGAACGCCGGCGTCGATCCCACCGAGGTCGCCGAACGGGCGGGCAACAACGTCGAGGCCTCCTGACCCGGTACGCGAAGTGCCTCTACGGGCGGCAGGCCCTGGCCAACAGGCGCATTGAGGGTTCGTCACACTTCTCGCGGCGAACCGAGTGGCCCCATGAACCTCGCGTCCCACAGATGGCCCGCGCGGGCCTGTTCTGAGGGGTCTGGAGCGGGTCGCCTGGCAGGCGGGTTGCGGTAAAAGCACAGGTCACGGGCGTGCAGATGGGAGGAGACCAAAAAATGCAACGGCCACATAGGCCGTGTGCGTTTTGGCATGAACAAGAAAGGCTCTGACCTGCGTTTCCGCTGGTCAGAGCCTTGTTCCGGAGTGCCCCCGGCAGGATTCGAACCTGCGCACACGGCTCCGGAGGGCATGACCCAGCGCGGGGGCGCATGACCGCTGACCTGCCGGTTCTTGCCCGAGCCAGCCAACCAGCGGCGATTTCTATCGCATACCTTGCGATCGGAGCGGACGCGGAAGCGACGGATCGTGGGTCAACGGCTGGCGGGCACCGAGGTTGACGCGCCTCGATCAACGGTTTCTCCGCCACGAGACGGCAAGAACAACTGGCGAAGGTTCTTCTGTCGCCGGTAACTTTTGGTCTTCTGGTCGAGGGGCTGTGAAGCCACCTGAGAGGTTGGGGGCCTTGATGGATCCACAAGTAGCTGCCCTTGCGGGGACTGCTGGCACAACGATAGTCACGCTCATGGCCACAGACGCCTGGCAGCGCACACGCGAGGGAGTCGTTGCCATCTGGCGCAGGGTGCTCCCGGAGCGGGCTGAATCAGTGGCTGGTGAGCTTGACGAGACTCGCCAGGATCTACTCGCGGCGCGCAGTAGCGAAGACCCGCAGACGGAGACCGAGCTCCAGGCGGAGTGGCAGGGCAGGATTCGACGGCTGCTGCTCACTGAGCCCAGCGTCGCACAGGAGTTGCGAGCGCTGCTGGACGAACTGTCCCCGGAGAGTACATCGGGCGGCAATGTAGTGCAGATGCACGCTCACGCGACAGGAAATGGACGTGTATATCAGGCCGGGCGTGACCAGCACATCCAAGAGTCATGAGCGATTCTGAAGGGCGCGTGACGCTTGACGCTGAGGCATCCGGTCAGGCTCGGGTATATCAGGCCGGGCGCGACCTCTATGTTAACGACAGCGGAAATCCTGCCGTTCCGCCTACGGTCATCCCGCTGAGTAAATCTGGGCTTACGCGAGGTGCCTTTGTAGGACGTGATGGAGAGATCGAGCGTATCCTCGCTCATCTCCAGCTGACAGGAGATGGCGCCGGCGCCAGCTCTGTCTTAGTGCTATCAGGGCTCGGCGGTATTGGGAAGACAGAGCTCGCCACCCGGGCCGCTTGCCTGGCCGTGGACCGAAAGTTTTTCCCCGGAGGGGCAGTATCCGTCGACCTTCGCGGATATGATGCGCTATCAAATCTCTCTGTATACCCCCACCAGGTCTATTCACCGGTGCTCAAAGCCCTAGGGGTTGATGCAATTGATCCCAAGCCTGAAAATGTTGGACCTCAGTTCCATGCAGAGTTGGAGAAGCGGGCGAACGCAAAACTATCCGTTTTGATCCTCCTGGATAATGCTCGCGATCCGGAGCAAGTCCTTTCGCTCATCCCTCAGTCCGATGTGCATAGGGTTATTGTCACGTCTCGCAATGCAATCGCGCCGCTGCTTCCCGGAGCAACTAACATGCGGCTTGATGTGCTCTCACCCAAAGACGCGGTAGACCTGGTCAAGGTTAAGGCGAAACGGGAACTGCCTCCGGTAGACGGTTTTGAGTTGGCAAGGCTCTGTGGTCGCCTACCTCTGGCGCTAAGTATTGTCGGTGCCATCCTGGCTTCTGATCCAGGATTGAGTGGAACGGAACTTGCGGATGAGCTCGCGCAGGAAGAGCAGCGACTGGAAGGGCTGGAACACGAAGATGTAGCCGTCCGCGCGGCTTTCGAACGATCCTATGTGCGGCTAAATGCATTCCATGCGGCTGTGTTCAGATCGCTCGCACTTATCCCAGGTTCCGATCTGTCGGTAGAAGCGGCAGCCGTGCTGCTCGACACTCAAGAGCTGAAGGCGAAGCGGGCCCTGCGGTTCCTCCTCAACTGCCACCTAGTGGAGATGGGTAGTGCTCCAGGCAGGTGGCGGATGCACGATTTGGTCCGACTCTATTCGGCTGAAGAGGCGCAGAGTAGCGACAGCAAGGAATCCCAGGACGCTGCTCAAGCAAGGCTCGTCTCTTATTTTTCGGCCCGGGCTGAAAATGCGGCTGAGTGGACCAATGGCCATCCAGAAAGGCAGCCGTCTGACGGTTTTGCGGATCGTTCCGCCGCCATGGAGTGGCTTGCTGTCGAGGCGTCAAACCTGGTCGCCAGTGTTGAGGTTTCAGCAGCATTGGAAATGCCTGACACGAGTGCAGACTTGGCTGCATCGGTTGTGCCTTACCTGATCAATGTGGCGGACTTCGCTTCTTCCTTGTCTGTCCTTTTCGTCGGAGTGGAGGCCGTGAAGAGAAGTGGAGACCTGTCGCGTCTGACTAGTGGATATAACAATCTTGGTATCACCTACACCTCCATGAGGAAATATCGAGATGCGGTGCGCTGGTTTAACAAATCAGTAGCTCTCGCACGCTCCCTCAATGATCGTGATGCGGAGGCCCGAGCGCTTATTAATCTGAGTGGTGCTCTGCGGGAGCTGGTGGGTGTTGAGGCCAGCATGGAGCCCTTGGAAAGGGCTATGAGTATTAGGGGGGCGCATGGAGAAGGTGACGGCTTCGGCCTCACCAACATGGGGATCTCTCTTCGCGAATCTGGCAGATTTCAAGAGGCGGAGAGGGTTCTGCGGCAAGCCCTCAAAGTGCATGCCCGCAACGGGGCCAGAAAAGCAGAAGCGTCGACGCTAGCTCAACTCGGAACAACGCTGATGCAAAGGGCAACGCGGGAGCTCTCCACCCGCCTTTTGAAAGATGGGGCGAATTATCTCAGTGCTGCGATCGTGGCCTATCGAGAAGTGAGGGATCGGCAGGGTGAAGCAATGTGTTTCCTTAACCTGGGAAACGCGATCAGCTTGGGTTCGAATCTCCCGCGGGCCCTAGAGGCTTATCAGTCTGCGCTACAGCTATTCCGTGAAGCGGGAGATATTCATGGGGAAGGGACCGTCATGACTGCTATCGGGATGGCCCTGGTGGCAGGCGATGATGTAGAACGTGGCCGTTCTGCTCTAAAAGAGGCTCAGCGGCTTCTTGAGCCATTTGACGAACCTGACAGGAAGCGGTTGATAGCCGAGCATCTCCGGGATCCAGGCACGCAGGGCCGGCGGTAGCGGGACCCTTGCCGGCTGCGCTTGTAGGAGCCCAGGAATGGAGAGTGCTTGGCATTTTCCGACCCGGCTCCGGGCTCATGCCTATCGCGCTACCGTGCGCGGCGCGACGCCGGTGCCCTCCCGCCTCACGAGAGGCCCTCGGCGAGAAGGCTTCGGCATGCGAAGCTGGACTGGGCCAATCGCTTTACCCGAAGGCCGCTGAGGAGGGGAGCCCAAGTGCCGCAGGCCAGTCCGCGAGGTACGTACTTGCAGATCGCAGAGGTTCTGCGCGCGAGGATCGCCGAGGACGTCTATCGGGACGGTCTGCCGTCGGAGGCTGAGATCGGGCGAGAGTTCGGCGTGGCGCGCACGACCGTCCGGCGGGCACTCCACGCGCTGGAAGACGCCGGGGACATCGCGACCGTCGCGGGAGTAGGCCGGCAGGTCTCCGGAAGCAGCGCCCAGGTTGCGCCGTACGAACAGATCATGAGTGACCTGTTGACTCAGATCCGGGAGGGTGCACTTCCGGCTGGCGCTCGACTCCCCAGCGAGGCTGTGCTCGCGGAGACCTTCGGAGTGTCGAGGGGCACAGTGCGCCGAGCCGTACGTGAACTCGAAACGGCTGGGTACGTCAGAGCACAGCACGGGGTTGGGCGGTTCGTCAGCCCGACCCCCTGAATCGAGATACCCCGGAGGGAACGGACTGTGAAGCTGGCCAAGTGGGCGCACGACCTTACTGAGTCACTGCTCGCCGAGAGCCTTCCGCGGCGGTGGGCTCACTCGCAGCAGGTGTACGCCCAGGCCCTGACCTTGGCGCCAGCCCTGGGGGCTGACGCGGAACTGCTGGCAGCGGCAGCAATCGCGCACGACGTCGGCTATGCCCGGGAAGCCATGGACACGGGACAGCACATGATCGATGGCGCCCGGTATCTCCGCGACGTAGTCGGAGCCGATGCTCGCCTGTGCAGCATCGTGGCCTTCCACACCTCATCCCCCTGGGAGGCCGCCGAGCTGGGCCTCTCCGAGACGCTCGCCGAGTTCGGGCCCGCAGAGCAAGGGCTGGTGGACGCGATCACCTACTGCGACCTGACCAGCAGCCCGACAGGACACCTTGTCGACCCCGCCGCGAGGCTGGTGGAAGTGCTGGACAGGTACGGACCCGAGCACGTCGTCTACCGCGCGGTCTCGGCAGCGCGTCCCGAGCTGCTGGCCCGTGTGCACCGCGTCCGGCAGCGCAGGGCCGAGGCTGCGCAGGAGAAGATCAGCTGATCCGAGGGACAGGTGAGCCGCGGAAGCCCTCTTCTAGGCGCAGCCTGGTGGTGGGCGACATGTCGAGTGAATCGACTTCGGCGCGAGGAACCCACCGGACTTCGAACGATTCTGAGCTGACCTTGATTTCGCCGCTGAGCGGCCGGGCCCTGAAGCAGAGCGAGAACTCCTGACGGACCTCACCATCCGAGAAGGCAATGACGTGCCCGGGGTCGGTGAAGATACCGACCAGGCCGACGACCTCCACAGAGATCCCGGTCTCTTCCAAGACCTCCCGTACGACTGTTCCGGCGATGTTCTCCCCGACTTCCTGGACGCCGCCGGGCATGCCCCACCGCCCGTTGTCCGAGCGGCGTTCCAGGAGGACTTCACCTGCGTCGTTGAGAACGAATGCGGTCACCGCCGGCACGATGCTGTTGGCCTTGGGCGCGGAGGGGTCATTGAAGTAGTCGGTGCGGCTCATGCTTGCCCTTCGATGGAAACTGCTTCGCTCCAGACCTTCTCGAAGCTCTGCTGATATGTCGAAACGAGCTCGGCGCCCGTCACCTTCCTGAGATGGAGTACCGGGGCCATGGGGGCGCTGACCCCGTAGACCTGGGTGTTGATCAGCCACTCGTCGTCTGACCGGTACAGCGAGTTGTGAAGAGTTGACCGGTGCAGACGGAATTCGATGCCCGGCACGGAGTAGAGCGGACGGTAGAGCTTCATCACTTCGCGCACCTTGTACGCGACGCCTTCACCGATCTCCTCCTCTTCGCCCCGGCGCTGGATCTCTGGGCTTTGCGGGTCGCCGAGGAGGATTCGTGCCCGGACCCCGGAGGCCGCCTTCAGTCTGAGCAACTGAGTCCATCGCGGGTTCTCTGCGAGGAACACGCCAGCGTGTACCAGGATGCCGATCTCTCGTTCGGCCCTGCCGAAGAGCTGTAGCCAGAGATCCGCTGGAACGTAACAGCGGTGCGGATAGACCTTCAGGACCTCTGCGTCAGCGGCATCCTTCCGCTGCCCGTCAGGTAGCCCGTCGGGCCACAGGTACGCCTCATCCTCGCGCAGATGGGCCGAGATGGTGAGGCGGTGTTTGCGGTACGGCGCACGCCCCTGTGTGATCCATCGTTCGACGGTCTTCGGGTCCACCCCGACATGCTCCGCCATGGCCTCTACGGTCACGCCGTTCGACAGCATGGCGGACCGCAAGCGCTCGTTAGCCATCCTCACCCCCAGGGACGTCCAGGGACGTACTTGCCCCACGGAACGGTACCGAGGACGTCCCAAGTCGTCCAGGGACGTGGTGACTTCGTCCCAACCTCCGGCGGCACTCTGATGTCACGCCACAGCGACTCCCAAATCACGAAGGGCTTGACAGCCCGGACCGAGCGGGCCACTGTGAGGTACATGCTCAAGCATGTATCGCTTTGGCGGTGCGTGCGGCTTTGCCCACAACTCCACAGCGTGATCCACCGCATTACGACGACCGTGACGACGCCGGCCGAGGCGAGTGGAGACCAGCCGACCGAGAACGGGCCCGCGTCACAACCGGGCCCCACACCCCAGCAGGGGGACACGCCATCGGCTCTAAAGAACCACCCGGCCGACATTGGGCCGCCACGACATCCGGAGACAGGGACCGCCTCCGGATCGAGCGGTGCCGGGTGAAGCCCAGTCTCCCCAGCATTCCCCCCCCCCCCCCCCGACAGAGGAGTCGCCGTGAGCCGCTTAAGACCTTCGGCCGCCGCCGCACTGGACCGGTGCTGCGGCGATGCCCTTCGCGTCCCCCTGATCCGCCGCGTGAGCGCACCGGAAACGCCGGTGATCCACGGAATCAGGTCACCCGCGCAGCTGTAGTGCTGCGGCCGGTTGCCTCCTCCGCCCGTCTCGTACGGGCGGGGCTGAGGGGAGCCGGAAGTTCGACTTCGTCCCCGGGGCTGGTCGCCTCTCGCCAAAGGACCGCGACCGCCTCGGCATCCCTTCGACATCAGGAGAACAGCGATGCGTACGTACATCGGCGGCCAGGAGGCCGTCAGCGTGAATGAGTTCATCGAGCTGGCCCTGGGTACCCCGCTGGAGCTGTGGCTCGGAGTGGAGGGCGAGAGCGAGGAGGAGCGCGCGGCCCGCTTGGACGCGGCCCGCGACATCCGCGCCGAGAACCCGGACCTGCCCGACGACGTGAGCCGGATCGCCGCGCAGGTGATCGAGGTCAACGCTCCGGAGCTGTTCAACGTCGTCCCGCTGATGCGACGGCCCGCCGGCCGTCGCCCGGCCCGCAAGGGTGGCAAGGGGGCTGCGGCATGAGCGCCACCACTCGCCGCAGCCTCGACCAGTACCTGATCGGGGCCGGTTCGCTGACCGTGCTGGTCGGGGTACTGGGCGCCGTAGCACTGCACGACGCGTGGCTGCTGGTTGCCGCAGGGATCGGCTGGTGCGTCCAGCACGTCGGATGGGCCCGCCACAACCGCCGGATCGGCGGTGCGGCATGAGCCACACCCTCACCGCTCTGTCCGCGGCACTGCCGCTCGCGGCCGGATGGTCCCTGCACAGCCTGCGCCTGCGGCGCCGGATCGAGACCGCCCGACGCGACCCCCTTACCGGCCTGCTGACCCGCGACGCGTTCGCCGAGCGCGCCGCGACGAGGCTGACCCAAGGGCGGAGCGCGGTCTACGTCATCGACCTCGACCGGTTCAAGGAGATCAACGACACCCACGGCCACGCGGCCGGAGACGCGGTACTCCGAGCCACTGGGCAGCGGCTGAGCCGCTGGGCCGCCGATAACGCGGGCACGGTGGTCCGCCTCGGTGGGGACGAGTTTGCCGCAGTGGCCCCCGTGTTCAGCCGCGAGGACCTGCCCTGGACGCTGACCGAGCTGACCCGCTCGCTCGAAGAGCCCGTTCATACCGATGACGACCACACGTTCACCGTGGGCGCCTCCATCGGTGCGGTCGCCTACGACCCGGCCACCGACACCGCCGACGTATCGGCGCTCCTGCGGCTCGCTGATGAGCAGATGTACCGGGCCAAGCGAGGCGGGGCCCCGTGGATGAACGCTCTGACCCTCACCCCGGAACAGGGCACGGTCAACGGCCGCCGCGCTGGCCGCCGCGGAACGGGGGCAGCAGCATGAACCGCACCGCAAAGACCCTGCTGGTTGCCGCTCTGGTCGGCGTCGTGGGGATGGCCTTCCGGGTGTCGTGGAACGCGCTGCGGGATGTGGCACGGTCCATCGGCGCGGACGCCACGGCCGCGACGCTGTACCCGTTCGTTGTGGACGGGCTGATGGCACTGGCCTTGGTCGCCACGCTCGTCCTCACCGACGATGCCCGCAAGTTCGCCCTGCGGGTCCTCGCTGGGTACACGATCGCCTCGCTGGTCCTGAACTACGTTCACGGGCTGGTCCCGGCACTGCACTCGGAGTCGGTGGACTGGAGCAGGCTGGCCGACTGGGACCCGGCGAACTGGGCCCTCGTACTGCTGGCCACATCCCTGCCGGTCGGCTCCATCTACTTCGGTTCGGACCTGGTGGCCAAGGTGCTCCACCACCGCCCGGAGCCGCCGGACGCTGACCCGTACGAGGAGCGTGCGGGGCACCCCGCACAGCACCCGCACACCCCGGACGCGATCAAGTTCGACCGCCCGCACACCCAGGTCCCGGACGCCCCCGCTCTGCCCGTTCCGGGTGAGCACCCGCAGCTCACGGCCCGTGCGGCCGGTGTGTGGGCGGAGCGTCCGCACACCCCGCACGCCGTCCCCGAACAGTCTCCGTCCACGGACGAGGAAGCGGCGCGGCAGGCCGCGTACGAGGAAGCGGAGCTGGAGCGGATGCGGCAGGACGCACGGCGTACGTACGGCGAGTCCGTACAGGCCGCACGCCCCCTGTCCGCCCGCGCGCTTGGCGAGGCGTACGGCATGAGCGAGTCCTGGGGCCGCAAGCAGATCCTCGCCGCCCGCGACGATGCCGACCGCCCGCACCTGACCGCCGTTCCCGCCGGAACCGGCTGATGGCCACGCTGCCAATTGGAGTTCACGCGGGTTCCCTCGCGATGCGTCTGCCAGAAGGAGCGCAAGTGGGGAGGTGGGGGTGCCTCTATCAGGCTTCCTCTCTGCCTGTGAGGTCTTCGCAGTAACTGGCAGATTCTGCGAGTACGGCCACTAACTTGCGATGCCATGCAGGATTCAGGAAGTCGCCGCCGTCTGACGCTGCTGACTGGGCAAACGGAGGACTGCGACGCACGGGGCTTGGCTGAGGCCGAGGACCGGGGTCTGGCCGATGTCCAGATACTCCAGCGGCGGGCCGCCGCACAGAGCGATGCCGTCGATGAGCAGGGCTTCTACCTGGAAACCGTGTCGGAGTACCTGTGGGCCCGCGACGTCGCCGGTCTTGCTCCCAGCACCCTGGAGAACCTGGTCAGGCCGGTGCTGGAGCTGTGTTCCTTCTACGACCTGGTGCCGTGGCAGCTCACTCCACGGCATGTGGACCGGTTCTACACCGGTCCGGGACGCCGGGCCCGTTCGACGGTTCGGAGCAAGCTGACCAAGCTCGACAGCTACTTCGCCTTCCTGGAGCAGCGTTACGCAGGCGAGATCGCACGCCGCTTCGGCGCGAGGGTGGAGTCACCGGTCGACACGTTCAACAGGCCGGTGCACCGCGGGGACTTCGGATTGCGCATTCCTCCTTCGCAGCGAGCGCTGGCCGAGTGCTTCTCGAAGTGGCGGGTGTCGCTTCCGTCAGCACGTAAGTATCCGGTGGCCGTACGCGACTACGTGATGGCGAAGATCGCCTATATCTCCGGTGTCCGGGCGAGCGAGCTCTGCGCGGTCCGTCTCGGGGATATCCACTGGGAGCTTGGCCAGTGGGGCCGGTTCGTGGTCCAGGGCAAAGGGGCCGGCGGGTCGGGCAAGCGCGAACGGCAGGCATACCTCTTCGAGGAGGGGCGTGAACTGCTGTGGTGGTACATCGAGGACGTCCGTGGCCTGTTCAGCGACGACGCCCTGGACCCGGCCGCACCGCTGTTTCCCTCGGAGCGGCGGCCGCGGGCGGTGGCGGACCTGAACATCTCGGTGGGTATGCCGGTGCGTCCTGATGCGTTCCGCAAAGCGCTCAAGACTGCTGGAAGTCTCTACCTTCCAGGCCCGGTGACCTGCTTGTTCCCGCATCTGCTGCGGCACGCGAGGGCGACGCACCTCTACGAGAGCGGCATGGCGCTCTGGGATGTGCAGAAGGTCCTCGGCCACATCTGGGCCAGTACGACGGTCGGCTACCTCTCGACCGTCCAGGCTGATCCCGAACTGGCGAGTCTGCAGTCCGCGCGCCGGGCGGTCCGGCGTTTGAGCATGGAGGCATAAGGGTGAAATGGAACCTGCGGATGGTCGCCGCCCAACGGGATATCTGGCGTCCGACTCAGTTGCAGACGGCTCTGGCCGAGGTGGGCTTCACGCCCTCGCTGAGCAAGGTCGCGGCGTTGTGGAGCGGGAAGCCTGTGACGGTCAGGCTGGAGGACCTGGACAAGATCTGTGCGGCTCTGGACTGCACCGTCGCGGACCTGATGCAGGCCGAGCCCGAGCCGCACCTCGCCGCCCGGGAGCAGGAGGAACGCAGGGTGGCCGGCGCCCGGCCGGACCGGGGTTCTGCGGTCCGGCCGGTCCCGGGCACGGGCCGTGGTCCGCGCGGCCTCCCGCCGAACTGAGATCAGGACTCGATGCACTGGCGTCAGCGGGTATTCCGTTTCCCCGAGCTGCCCATACCGGACGGCCACTGGCGGCCCTTGGCGCTGGAGCCACAGGCGCCGCTGGTCCGTGACGATCCACGGGTCTGCCCGGCACAGGTCCACGGCCAGATGTCCTGGCCGGCACCACCGCGGGCACTGAGTGTCGATCACGCACACCGGATCACGGACCGGGACTTCCCGGAGCTACCCGCTCTGACTCCCGTCATCGCGCAGATGGCGGCCGAGCGGAACCTGAGCGACGCCTGGGAAAGGCTTGCCCTCCACATGATCCGCCTCGCGCTCGCCGTCCGGGAGGCCGACCGAGTCCTGGTGAGCGAACAGGACATCGCTCAACTGCCGCAACTGCGCGGACCCGTGGTGGAGATCTTCCGCCGCGCGGGTCTACTTCTCCGACGCCCGAACGAGTGGCACCTCGCGCTTCACCCCCAACCGCCGGCGGTCAGCTGCGGGCACTGCCTGTCCTGGTCGGGAACCACCGCGAAACTGTGCTCTGCCTGCAAGAACTGGCGACGCTCCAGCCAGAGGGGACCCTGCCGACGCTGCCACCGGACGCTGCCTCTCTCCCTGGGACGCTGCCGCCGCTGCCGCGTCGTCGAGCTGGAGCAGACGCTGGCCGACCCCCCGATCCCTGACCAGCTGTGGTTCGGCGGCGACATCGACATCTACGTCAACAAGACCGGCCGGGACCTCAACACTGCGCGGGACCGGCAGGCTCAACAGCGCCGAGCAGAGCTTCGTTACTGGCCCCAGCACCTGATCGACCCCGCCCAGATCGAACTCTTCCCCGCACCGGAGAGGAACTGGAAGGCCATCGCGAACCCGGGCCTGCTGAGGATCAGCGAACCGGCGCAGGCGATCGTCAGCGAGCTCGACCGGCTCGCCCGCGACCAGGCATGGTCGAGCGCCACCCGCAAGAAGAGCCTTCGCACCCTCCGGGTTCTCCTGGCCTGGCTCGGCACCACGACTGCGATTCTTGAGCGCGATGTCGTGGGCGTCGGTGATCTCTCAGAGCACTACAACACCGTCCGGGTCGCCGGATTCCTGCAGACCAAGGGCATGCTGGCGTTCGATTCGGACACCATCGGCACCCACGAGGCATCGGTTCACCGATGGGTGGACCAGGCACCGGCCCAGTTCCAGGCAGACCTCCATACCTGGATAGCCGTGCTCCGGGGCCGCGGCAGACGCCCCTCCCCGCCCATGCGCTGGGGCACGATCCGCGGTTACACCCTTCACGTCGTTTCCACCCTCGGCACCTGGGAGCATCTCGCCTCGCTGGGCGAAGTAACCGAGCAGGAAGTGAAGACAGCAGCCGTCAACTACTCGGTGTTCACCTCACTGCGTTCGCTGTTCCGGGCCCTGCGACGCGAGCGCCGGATCTTCCGCGACCCGACCAGAAACGTGCACCTCACCACCCCGGTGAGAGTCCCCCGGCCGATTCCGGCGGACCGCCTCAAAGGCTTGCTCAACCTGGCCGGCGGCGCCAAGGACCGGCTTGCCCTGGTCCTGATGGCTGTCTACGCGGTCCGTCCCAAGCAAGTCGCCGAAATCCTCATCGACGACCTCGACCGGTCCACAGGAAGACTACGAATCCGCAGGCCAAACCGGCCCGATCACGTGATCTGCCTTGACGAATTCGCTCTGCAGCTCGTCAAGGAATGGCTGGTCGAACGACACCACCGGTGGCCTTTGAGCACCAACCCCTACCTGATCGTCAGTCCTCTCACCGCCTTGCACATCGATCATCCAGCCGTAGGGATCTCCAACTTCTCAACGCTCCGCGACCGCATCGGCATCAACTTCACCCAACTGCGACAGGACAGGTTCCTGGACGAAGCGCGCGAGACAGCCGACCCGGTCAGGCTGATGCGCTTGTTCGGGATCACCTCCTACACCGCGATCCACTACGTCCGCACCGCCCACCCCGAACGCTTCACAATCGACCCCACCCAGGCCTAGGCGCCGCTAAATTCGGTGCTGGTGGCGAACTGACCGAGATCATTAAGGCCTGAGCTTGTTCAGCTGAGGATCGAAGCAGACCAGGCCCATGGACCGCGCAAGGCCAGCCGCGAAGCCGGACGCCTCCTCCGCCATGCTCCAGCGCATCGGAAAGTAGATCAGTGAGCCACGGGCTTCGCCGATCAACGGACCAGTTGACCACGGCGAAGTGTCGTCGTCGTCTTCGGTGAGATCGCACCAGCGCTCAAGAAGTCCGGCGACGTATTCCCTGATGCGCTCAGTCGGAGGCTCGTCAGTCTCCGACTCTATGAGGCGGTCGTAAAGATCGTTAAAGACCCGACCAGCGGTCTTGTCGTCCGCCGGGCGTGCGCCTTCCCATACAGCCAAGTCGTAACTCATGCCCGCGAGGCTTTCACAGAGCACTGACACCAGCTGAGCCGGGCGAACCCGCGTGCCTCTCCGGGTGTTGCCCATCCACCGCCAGCGCGTTCCCGACCCGGTGGCATTCAGATTCTGCGAACCCGCTGGTTTCCGTCTACCCGTGGCGCCTCGCCCCGGACGGACTGGCCACCCGCCGTCAGCTTCGCGCTGCCGGCCTGCGCCCCGGCGGTCAGGACGTCGTCGCCCAGCTGGAACGGCCCCGCTACCGGCGCGGCTTGCTGATCGCCTTCCTCTACCGGGTCGAGCTGGCCCGCCCGGTCCGGCCGATGACCCCGGCCAAGGCCGCCGCGCTCACCAAGGCGAACACGGCCCGCCGCACCTGCCCGACCTGCCGCCGCGACGCCGGTTACGTCATCCCGGCCTCGCTCGGCATGTGCGTGCCGTGCGCCTACCCCGAAGAACAGCGCGTCGCCTGAACCTCTCGGACCAATCCAGGAGATCAGCCATGAGCACCGCTACCAAGACCCTCAAGGCGCCCGTCGACGTCGACGCTGAGCGCCGCGAAGCCCGCAACCAGCGCCGCCGGGAGCAGCGCCGCGCCGAGGCCCGGCAGCGCAAGGCCCGGCACGCCGCGTTCGAGCTGTGCGCCTGGGGCGCGTGGGACGGCGACCGCCCCCGCGCCACCGCCGCTGACGTGGCCCGCAAGGCCAACGCGATGTACAGCGCCTACCTCAAGGGCGACGACATCACCGTCCAGGAGGGCGCCGACGCGCTCGCCTGGGCCATCAGCCTCTGACCAGCACAGACCCGTGTCACACGGGGCCCGGACGGTCGGCCGTCCAAAGCGCCGTCCGGGCCCCCTTTCCCAACTCCACAGAGGGAGCAGACCCATCGTGTCTGAGATCCACGTCATTGAGCAGCCGGACGAAGAGCCGGACAGCACGGAGAACTCCACGGGGTCGGCGTCGGTGCTGCCGTTCCCGACCAAGAGCAAGGCCGCCCCGCTCGCCCCGGGCGAGGCGAAGCCGGGAGAGTGGGAGGCGGAACTCCCCGACGACACCCCGGACGACGACGGGACGGTCGCCGAGGGCGATCCGGTGGACCCGCCCAAGCATGAGTTCCCGCCCTCGATCGCCGAGGTGATCGAGGCCAAGGACAAGGCCCGCCGGCCGGTGCTCCCGGACTGGCTGACCAGTGCCAAGCAGCGGGCGGCCGTCGCGAAGTGGGCGGCTGGCCACTACGGCAAGAGCAGCGCCTACCACCTGGTGCGGACGCCGGTGTACTCGGCGAAGCTCATCGCCTACGCACCCCGCGGCGGGTTCCGCTGGATCGGTGCGACCGGCCGTTGGGTCTCCGACGCCGAGGGCCTGCCCGTCCGCCTCGCGGCCGTCCGCACGGAGGACGCGGGCGAGTACCTCAAGCTGTCCCGGCAGCGGGACGCACGGGTGAAGCTGCGCGGCATCATCGCCACCCTGGCCAGCGTGATCGGCCTCGGCGCGGCTCTCGCCATGTGGGTGCTGGCCCCGGCCTGGTTGCTGACCCTGGCGCTGATCGCCCTCACGGGCGCACTCGGGTGGGCGGGGACGCCGGCGGACCGGCCGCTGATCGACGCGGCCAAGGTGAAGTTCCGGCACCGCAAGCTGACCTCGGACATCGTCACTCGCGCGTTCCTCGCCGCCGGGCTCACCAAGGCGGATCAGGGCATCGCGTTCCCGCAGCCGATCCGGCAGGACGGCGACGGCTGGCGGGTCGTGGTCGACCTGCCGTACGGCAAGACGTTCTCCGACGCGGTCAAGAAGCGTGACGCGCTCGCCTCGGGTATCGACGTGGCCGAGACGCAGGTGTTCCTGGACCGCGATACGACCAGTTCACGCCGGGTTTCCATGTGGGTGGCCAACCGCGACCCGCTCGCCGTTCCGACCGGCCGCACCCCGCTGCTGGGCGCGGACCGGGTGGACTTCTGGAAGCCGTTCCCGTGGGGCCGCGACGAACGCGGCGTTGAGGTCGAGATCAGCATGCTCTGGCTCTCGCTCCTGGTCGGCGCCGTACCGCGGCAGGGTAAGACGTTCTCCGCCCGCACCATCGCCCTCGCCGCAGCGCTGGACCCGTACGTCCGCCTGTACGTGTTCGACGGCAAGGCGTCCCCGGACTGGCGGAAGTTCTCGATGGTCGCCCACCGGGTCGGCTTCGGCACCGTCCCGCAGAGCGGGGTGGACCCGGTCATGCACCTGGTCAACTCGCTTCAGGAGCTCAAGTCCGACGTGGAGGACCGCTACCACCGGCTCTCCGAATTGCCCCTGCACGTCTGCCCGGAGGGCAAGCTCACCCCGGCCATCTCGCGGGACAAGAAGTACGACATGCCCCTCGTGTTGTTCGTCGTGGATGAGGTGCAGGAGTACCTGATGCACCCCGTCCACGGGAAGACCATCCTTGACCTGCTGGTCTTCCTCGCCCGCGTTGCCCCGGCGGTCGGTGTCTCGGTGATGACCGCGACTCAGAAGCCCGACGACACCGCCTGCCCGTCCGTGCTCCGAGACCAGCACCAGGCCCGCTTCGCCCTGCGCGTCGGCGCCTACCAGGTCTCGGAGACCATCCTCGGCGCCGGATCGTACGGCGAGGGCCTGGACGCCTCCCGGCTCCTGAAGTCCCACAAGGGGGTCGGCCTGCTCAAGGGCATGTCGGATGACGCCGGGATCGTCCGCACCTACCTCGCCGATGGCCGCGACGCGGAGACCATCCTCACCCGCGCCCAGGCCCTGCGGCAGGCGGAGGGCACGCTCACCGGCGACGCCGCCGGGGAAGCGCCGGCCGATGCCGCGCTCGCCACGATTCTGGACGACATCGCCGCGGTCATCGGCAAGGGCGAGACCAAGGTCTGGTCCGAAACCATCGTGGACCGCCTCGCCCAGCACCGGCCCGAGGTCTACGGGCCGTGGGCCGAGATGGAGCCCAAGCCCAAGGCCGAACAGCTGACGGCAGCGCTCAAGCCGTACGGCATCGGCACCGACCAGATCGGCCGCCGCATCGACGGCAAGACCGTCAACAAGCGCGGCATCGAGCGCGCCCACATCGCCAAAGCGATTACGGAGCGCGACAAGAAGCGGGACGCGAGCTAGCCCCAAAGGGTCGCTAGTGCTAGCGGCAGACGTCGCTAACGCTAGCGACCCCGCTAGCGGCCCATACCGCACCTGATCTGGCCGCTAGCAGGTAGTGGCCCACCTGCGAAAACGCCGGAATCCCGCTCTGGAGGCCTCTTGTGACCCTCTCCCTGCTCGCTATCACCCTCTTCCTGTTGCTCACGTTCAGTTACATCGGAGTGTGTGCGGTCTCGCCGTTCGGCCGCTGCCGCAAGTGCAACGGACTCGGCTTCGCCCTCACCCACGACCGGAAGGGCAAGCCCAAGCGCGGCAAGCACTGCCGCCGCTGCGACGGCCACGGCATCCGCATACGCACGGGCCGCCACCTCTACAACCTGTGGGCCCGCACCTACCGCAACGGCACCCGCTGACCCTCTCACCGATTGGAGCCACCCATGGCGTTCACCATCTCTGCCGTCCTGCTCTTCGGCATCGCCTCGTTCTTCGTCCTCAAGGCCAAGGCCGCCGGCGCCGGAGCCGCGATCGTCCTGTTTCTCTTCGGGTTCTTCACCGCCGGGACCGGCGCGTACGAGCCCATCACCAACCTCGTGAAGTCCGCCGCCACCGCCCTCACCGACATCGCCGAGTAGGAGACCCCGCCGTGAACCACCACGACCCCGCCCGCTGGGAGACCACCGAGACCCACCGCCCCATCCCGCTCGCCCCCGCCTACCCGGCGCTCGCCGTCCACCAGCCGCACGCGCTGCCGGACATCCAGACCATCCAGCTCCCCGACGGCCGCATCATCACCGGCTACGTCATCGCCCCCGCCAAGGCCCCCGAGCCCCTCGCGGAGCGACCGGCCATCAACCCGCTCGCCGTCAACATCGCCCTCGGCGGCATCGGCTTCGCCGCCGCATGCGGAGGGCTCATGCTCCTCACCACCTTCATCGCCGCCGTGGCCGCGCTCATCGGGCAGCTCATCATCCTGGCCGCCGTCATCTTCGGCGGCTTCATCGCCACCCAGGTCCTCGGCAACAACCACGGCCGCATGGGCGGGACGGTCGTCAACATCCGGCGGGCCGTCTTCAAGCGCAACCACTTCCACGGATGAGGAGAACCGGCATGGACATCGACCCCAACGACACGTTCGTCGTGGAGATCGACTGTGACGAATGGCCCAGCTCGTACTCCCGGGTCCTCACCTGGCGCCAGCTCGGGGAACTCCTCCTGAAGTTCGATGAGCTGGCCGCCGTGACCGAGGGCGCCGCTTACAGCAACCGCGACGGCTCGCCGTTCTGACCTCAACCTGAAAGGCCGCCATGTTCGAGATCCGCGTCATCTGCGCCCCGACCGAAGCCCCCGAGATCACCAAATCCTTGTCCGAGACGTTCAGGACCGGCCCCGTCCGCCAGCACCCCACCCGGGACGGCGATCGCGTCCGCCTGTACGTCACCGCCGAGCAGCCGGTGAGCCACTGGCCGGCGCCCGAGACCGCTTACGCCACCGCGCCGAGCGTCATCAGCGAGATCGGCTGGACCGCCCGCGGAGTCCCCGACTGCCTGCACGGCATCCAGATTCGGGAGTTCTGGCTCCGCAAGGCCGCACTCCTGGACCGCATCGCCCTCACCGACGACGACCCGGTCAACGGTGACGCCGCCACCCTCGCCATCGAGGCCGCCCGACGCCTGATGGAGATCGACGACGCCGCCGGACTGGGCCCCAGCGGCTACGCGGACGGCCCCTACACCCCGGACCACCCGGACAGCGTCCGCCAGCCCCGCGGCTACGTCCGCCAGGAATACGCCCTCTGGGTCCGGCACCAGTAGCTGTGCCCGGGGCGGTCGCCTCTCGCCAAAAGACCGCGACCGCCCCGGTTCTCCGTCCCTTCGACAGAAACAGGAGAACCCCGGATGAGCCCTCCCACCGCACTGCGGCTCGGATCGCTGTGCACCGGCTATGGCGGCCTGGACATGGCCGTCCAGCAGGTGTTCGGCGGCTCCCTCGCCTGGGTCGCGGACAACGACCCCGGCGCCGCCCGCATCCTCGCCCACCACCACCCGCGGGTGCCCAACCTGGGAGACATCACCGCCACCGACTGGACGGCGGTGCCGCCGGTCGATGTAGTCCTCGGTGGCTACCCGTGCCAGCCGTTCAGTACCGCCGGCAAGCGGAAGGGAACCGAAGATGCTCGGCACATCTGGCCCCACATCGCAGATGCCCTTAGGGTTCTACGACCCCGACTCGCGGTCTTTGAGAACGTCGCAGGGCACCTTTCCCTTGGATTCGACACCGTCCTCGCCGACCTTGCCGCCCTCGGGTTCGATGCGCGCTGGGGCACTGTACGTGCGTCCGACATTGGCGCCGCCCACCAGCGCAACCGCCTCTTCTTCTACGCCTGGCCTGCCGACACCAGCAGCCAGGGACTGGCGCGGCGGTGGGCAGAGCGGACAGCTCCCCACCGCGATCACCTCACTGCTCCCGACACCCTCGACCTCCGAGGCGACCGGAGCGGGGCACGCGGCGCAGGGCGGGATGAACCTCCGGCACGTCGTCTCGCTGCTGCCGACCCCTGTGGTCGGGGACTCCAAGGGAGCCCGCCAGTCAACGGCCCCCAATCCGCGCAGCACCTCGTCGACCCTGACGGACCTCGCATTCACCGGGGCGCTACTGCCGACACCGCGGGCGTCGGCGAACGAGAATCGGCAGACCAAGCGCACCCCCTCGCAGGAAGCCGGAACGCACGGCCGATGCCTGGCAGCGGAAGTCTGCTCCCTGTTGCCGACCCCGAGGGCGTCGGACGGGGAGAAGGGCGGACCGAACCAGCGGGGCAGCAAGGGGGATCTGACGCTCCTCTCGGCGGCGCACCGCATTGGGGCGAGTACGGCCCCGCCGTCGCCCGCTGGGAGTCCGTCATCGGGCGAGCAGCTCCCGGGCCAACTGACCCTGTGGGACGTCTGAACCCCGCATTCGTCGAATGGCTCATGGGCCTGCCCGCCGGCCACGTCACCGACGTACCCGGACTCTCCCGCACTGCCCAGCTCAAGGCGCTCGGTAACGGCGTGGTCCCGCAGCAGGCCGCCCACGCCCTCCGCTCCCTGCTCCGGCAGACCGGGGCGACAGAGCACGCCACCGCCGCCTAGACACGCCCGAGGCGGTCGCCTCTCGCCAAAGACCGCGACCGCCCCGGTTCTCCGTCCCTTCGACAGAAACAGGAGACCACCAGCATGACCTATCAGACCCAGTCGGCGCAGCTGCGCGCCGCACTGGACGCCGCCGCACGCGGCTGGCCCGTCTTCCCCCTCCGCCCCGACGACAAGCGCCCCGCCGGGCACGCCGAGGCCCGATGCCCCGGTAGCGGCCGGTGCGCTGACGGGCACCGCACCCCCGAGCAGCGCGCCACGACCAGCCAGGCTGACATCGAGCGCTGCTGGGGGACCGCCCCATACAACGTCGGCATCGCCACCGGCCCCGCCGGTCTCCTGGTCGTTGACCTCGACATCCCCAAGGACGACGACGGGGCCCCGCCGCCGCAGTGGGCCCAGGCCACCGACGGCCTGGACGTCTTCGCGATGCTGTGCGAGCGCGCCGGCGAGCGGCTGCCGACCGAGACCTTCACGGTGCGCACCCGCCGTGGTGGACAGCACCTGTACTTCACCGCCCCTGCCGGAAAGCAGCTACGTGGGAGCGCGGGGCGCCTGGGGTGGAAGGTCGACACGCGAGCCTGGGGTGGGTACGTGGTCGCGGCCGGCAGCACCGTCGGCACCGGGTTGTACGAGGTCATTCACGACGCGCCTCCGGCCCCCCTCCCCACGTGGCTCGGTGACCTGCTCACCCCGTCGCCCGCACCCGCCCCGGTCTCCGTGGCCGTTCTCCGCTCCCGGATCGGGAAGGCAGAGCGGTACGCGACAGCCGCCCTGAACGGGGAGGTAGCCAAGGTGGCTGCCGCCCAGACCGGCACCCAGAACACGACGCTCTACAACGCCGCGTACGCCCTCGGCAGGCTCATCGCTGCCGGGGCCCTCACCGAGCAGGAAGTCACCGACGCGCTCACCGCCGCCGCCCCGCACGGGCTCGCACCCTCCCGGGTCGCGGCGAGCATCCGCGACGGCATCCGCCGCTCGCTGCGCAACGCGAGCGGAGACGCGGCATGACCACCACCGACAACCCCAGCTCCGCCGGACCGGCCCCGGCCCGGAACGGCAGTAGCGCGCCGAAGGTCGTCGGCCGTCAGGCCGTCCTTTCAGTCCTTCGCCGTGACCCGCAGGAAGGCAGGACCGCAGCATGACCGCACAGCCCACTGACGCCGACCTCTGGGCCGGGTTCGACGCCCTCGCCGAGGATGTGACTGGACCCGTCTGGGACGAGCCGGTCCCGCTCACCGCCCGCCGCGAACTCCCCGCCTTCCCCGTCGACACGCTCCCGCCGTGGCTGGCTGGCATGGTGGCCGCTGTCGCCGAGGAGACCCAGACCCCCGCCGACCTCGCCGGATGCCTGGCCCTGGCGGTCATCGCCACGGCGGCTGGCGGACGGGCCACGGTCTGCGTGCGCGGGCGGTGGCGCGAGCCGGTCAACCTCTACACCGCCGTGGCGCTGGACCCCGGCAACCGCAAGAGCGCCGTGTTCGCCCTGATGACCGAGCCGCTCATGGCCGTGGAGAAGGCCCTCGTGGAACTCTCCGGCCCAGCCCGCGCTGAGGCCGAGACCACCGCGCGCCTGGCCAAGGCCGCCGCCGACAAAGCAGCGGCCAAGGCCGCGAACGCCGAGCCGGGGATGCGCGACCAGCTCACTGCCGAGGCCGTCGCCCTCGCCCAGGCCGCCGAGGAAATTAAGGTCCCTTGCAAGCCCCAGCTCGTCGCGGACGACGTGACGCCGGAGAACCTGGCCACCCTGCTCACCGAGCAGGAAGGCCGGATCTCTGTTCTCTCCCCGGAGGGCGGAATCTTCGAAATCATCTCGGGCCGCTACAGCGGAGCACCCAACATGGAGATCTTCCTCAAGGGCCACGCCGGGGACATGGTCCGCGTCAACCGGCAGGGCCGCGAAGCTCAGCACGTCGAACACCCCGCTGTCACGATGGGCCTCGCCGTCCAGCCCGAAGTCCTCGAATCCATCGGGCAGATCAAGGGGGCCGACGGCCGTGGGCTCCTGGCCCGGTTCCTGTACGCGCAGCCCGAATCCCTGGTCGGCAGGCGGAACCTCACGCCGGAGCTGATCCCGGACGACGTGGCCGACACCTACGCCCGGCAGCTCGGCGGACTGGCAATGGCCCTGAACGGCTGGACCGACCCGGCAGTGCTCACCCTCACCCCCGAGGCCGACGCAGTCATGCTCGCCTACCAGAAGGTCACCGAATCCCGGATCGGGAAGGGCGGTTCACTCGCGGACGTCGTGAAGTGGGCCAGCAAACGCGACGGGGCCGTCGCTCGGATCGCTGGGCTGCTTCACCTGGCCACCCACACTGACAGCGGATGGACCCGCCCCATCGAGGCCGCCACCCTGGCCGACGCCACCCGCCTCGGGGACTACTTCACTGCCCACGCCCAGCACGTGTTCGACGCCATGGGCGCCGCCCCTGCTCGGGAAGCCGCGCACCAGGTCCTCGGCCACATCGGGGACTCGCGGCTGAACGACTTCACCAAGCGGGATCTGTTCCGCCAGCTCTCCCGAGGTGACTTCCCCGCCATGGCCGACCTCGACCCGGCCTTGGCACTCCTGGAAGAGCACGGCTGGATCCGCCAGCAGCCCTCACCCCCGCGCACCGGCCGCGGCGGCCGGCCGCCCTCCCCGAAGTACGACGCGCACCCCCGCCTCGCTCGCGGCGCCTGACACAACCCCCGCCGGACCGCCACAACTGACAGAACCCTCGACGTAAACCGCTGACCTGCGTAAACGGGGCCTACGGCCACCGTGACAGAACCTCCGGAAACTCCGACAGAACCTCGCGCTCGGCCGTGGCAGGAACCCACCGCCGGAGGTTCTGTCGGAGTTTCCGCGAGTTCTGTCAGAGCCACTCCTAGCCCTGAACCCGCAGGTCAACGCGTTCTCGCCTAGGTTCTGTCAGTTGTGTCAGCGGTCCCGGCGTTCTTGCCTCCCAACCCACACCTTCCCGAAGGAGCCTCGCCGTGGCCAAGCCGCGCGACGAAATGCTGACCATCCCGCAGGTGGTCGAAGAGATCGGTGTTCCGCGAGCCACGTTCTATCGCTGGCGGCAGTGCAAGAAGGGCCCCAAGGCCATCAAGCTCCCGAACGGTTCCGTGCGTATCCGCCGTTCCGAGCTGGTCCGTTGGCTGGAGATGCGGGAGGAATCCGCGTGACGAACGACGCCGATTCCGGGTCCGAGCAGAACAATGGCTTGGACCCGGAAGGGTTTTCTCTCGATGTCCGCCTGTGGAATGTGACCAAGGCGCAGAGTAAGACCCGCCCGTATCAGCTCCGCTGGATCGTCGGGGGCGAAGTCCGCAGTAAGACGTTCGCCACCGTGGCACTTGCGGGGAGCCGCCGGTCCGAATTGTGGTTGGCCATGAAGCGCGGCGAGGCGTTCCGCATCAAGGACGGCCTGCCTGAGTCCGAAGTCCGCGCCGCCACGCAGGCCGCAGAGCCCGCAGATGCTCGCGAGGAACTTTCCTGGTTCACGTTCTGCCGTGAGTACATGGCCATGCGCTGGCCCACAGCTGCTGCAAAGACGCGCGAGGGCATCGCGGATGGTCTCGCTGCCGTGACCCTGGCCATGGTGGAGCAGGGCAAGCAGATGCCCGAGGTGGAGGAGCTGCGCCTCGCCCTTCGCTGGTCGGTTGTCCCGGCGAACGCCGAGTTGGAGCCGCCGGCCGAACTTGAAGTTGCCCATCAGTGGCTTTCGAAGAAGTCGCTGCTCGTTTCCGCGTTGGAAGATCCGAAGATTCTGCGAGACGTCCAGTATCGGATTTCGTTCAAGCTGGACGGCGCACCCGCGGCAGGGGAGACCTCCCGGCGCAGGCGCCGCGCTTTGAATACGGCGGTGGAGTACGCAATCGAGCGAAAGCTCCTGGTTACGAATCCTCTTTCCATGCTCAAGAAGGTGAAGGTCTCTTCATCGGATCGTGTCGACCCGCGCGTTCTTGTGAACAAGACCCAAGCCGCCCAGTTGCTCGCCGCGGTTTCGTACGTCGGGACGTGGGATCGCATGAAGGGGCGCCGCCTGGTGGCGTTCTACGCAGTGATGTACTTCGCGGCCCTCCGCCCGAGCGAGGCGGTGGGGCTGAGGAAGTCGGACTGCTACCTCCCCGAAACGGGATGGGGGACGCTCACCCTCCGGGACACGCACCCGGTCTCGGGTAAGCAGTGGACGGATAGTGGGGAGCGCCACGACAAGCGAGGGTTGAAGTCTCGCGAGGCCAAGGACGACCGGCCAGTCCCGATCCCACCGCCACTGGTAGGCATGCTCCAGGCTCACCTCACCGAGTTCGGCACAGCCAAAGACGGCCGGCTCTTCACGAACGAGCGGCTCGGGCTTGTCGGCAGCAGCACGTACTGGCGGGTCTGGAAGGACGCTCGGGAGTACGCCCTCCCTCCAGATCTCCAGACATCCATCCTGGGAGGCCGACCGTACGACCTCAGGCACACCTGCATCACAACCTGGCTGAACGCAGGGGTTCCCGTGGCAGAGGTGGCCCGCCGGGTCGGGAATTCGCCCGAGGTTATCCACCGAGTCTACGAGGGGTGCATCTATGGACAGGAAGCAGCTATGAACTCGAAGATCGAAGCGGAGTTGGATTGGCATTTCTAGCTGCTTAGCCGAGCATCCGCATGACCTGTTGTCCCAGTCCGACAGTTCCAGTGCCGATGCTGATTATCCCGTTAACGGAGTTGATCCAATCGCGGAACCTCTCAACGAACCCTGTCTCGCGCATCGACTCGACATGCTCGGGTCGGCGGATGACGGAGCCGAAAAGAGCATCGAATGTTGCTTCAATGTCCTCGCGGCCTGTCACTCGGGAGATGTGTACTGCTTGAAGCATGGAGTGCAGGTGGGAAAGAAGGAGGATCCGGAGCTGTGTGGGAAGTGCACCCGCACTGACTTCGCTCATCATCTCGGTGATCAGGCTTTCGAGCCGGGTGAGATCTTCTGCCGAGAGAGGCTGGGTCGGGTTGGCGCGATGCAGGGCTCGACTAATGGAAAGTAGCCCATGGGCCGCCGCGCTTTTGGGCACGTGTCCACCGGGGACGATCTCGGCGAATACCTGATAAAGCGGCTTGCGTGCGGCGACTCCAGACAATGCGCTCTCCAGGGTGTCCAAGCCGAACAGGAGGTGCTCCTCCTCGTCCGAGTCCTCGCCGAGGGCGCGGACCGCAGCGACGATCGTGGCGGGAAGTTGGATCACACTTGCGATCGCGTGCACGCCGGCCGCGGAGTTCTCGTCAACCTCAAGAGTCTGGGCGAACGCGGCCCATCCCAGAATTGCTTCTTGGTCTCGCTGGCCAGGGAACCTGGCGTGTACAGCGACCAGCACGTCTCGAAGTCGCGCAGCAGGGTTGTCATGTTGCGGTGCCATGGCGACACGGTAGGCGGTGCTTGATCGGCCGTCACTGGTTCTGGCGGCCCTATCGCAGGTCTATCGCGACCAGTGCGTAACAACGACAAAGACCTGGACTCAGTGGGACTGGGTCCAGGTCTTCATGCTTGGCACTTCAGCAGGTCAGCGGTGTTTTGCGCTGGTCTGGCTGGAGTGCCCCCGGCAGGATTCGAACCTGCGCACACGGCTCCGGAGGCCGTTGCTCTATCCCCTGAGCTACGGGGGCGCGTCGTTCGCTTTGCGGCGACGGGTTGAACACTACCAGCTTCCGTGGGGTGATCAGGAACCCGTTTCCGGGGGCGAGGGGGGTGGGTCGCTCGGAGGGGGTGGAAGTGGCAAAAACCCGGACGCGGGGGCCGGGGCGGACCTACTCTCGAGTTGTGTCAGGCGCCTCGGGCCGGGTGCTTGTTGTCGACGACAACAAGGTCATCCGGCAGCTGATCAAGGTCAATCTCGAGCTGGAGGGCTTCGAGGTCGTGACCGCGAACGATGGTGTCGAGTGTCTGGACGTCGTGCACCGCGTGTGCCCCGATGTCATCACCCTTGATGTGGTCATGCCCCGGCTCGACGGGTTCGGGACGGCCGCGCAGTTGCGGGCCGATCCGCGGACGCGGCATCTGCCCGTCGCCATCGTCAGCGCCTGTACGCAGTACGAGGTGGAGGCCGGGATCACCGCCGGGGTGGATGCGTTTCTCGCCAAGCCCTTCGAGCCCGCCGAGTTGGTACGGGTCGTGCGGCGGCTGATCGAGCGCCGGGACCGCCGCGAGCGCAAAGGGGCCCCCGCCGGGCGGGGGAGGGGCTAGGTCCTCTCCTTCGCCGTCGGCCGCACCTCGTCGCCCTGTTTCACATGGCGAAACCGTTCGCGTGACGCGGGGGCTTCTCGCCTAGGCTGGTCACGTGACCCCCGCCGACCTCTCCCGTACCGTCGTGCGCGCCGTGCGCTGCGCCGTCGAGGATGGGGAGCTGCCCGCGGAGGCGGCGGTGCCCCAGCGGGTCGTCGTCGAGCGGACCCGGCCGGGTGGGGTGGGGGAGTACGCCACCCCCGTCGCGTTCCAGCTGGCCAAGAGCGCCGCCCTGGTTCCGGCGCACGTCGCGGGTGTGCTCGCCCGGCGGCTGGCCGAGGTGCCCGGGATCGCGCGTGTGGAGATCACCGGCGCGGGGTTCCTGAATTTCGTGATGGCTCCGCTCTCCGCTGCTCGCGTCGTCCGCGATGTGCTCGCGCGCGGGGAGAGGTACGGCTTCGCCGAGGAGCCCGAGCTGCGGGCCCGCGTCGTGCGCGACGCCGTGGTGCGCATCCGCCTCGGTCAGGGGCTCGATCCCGGTGGCCCCCTGCCCACCGCCCCCGTCCCCCGCCGCCTCGGTGACGTCCGCGCGGCTTACGGGGCCGGCGCCGCGGCCTGGGCGATGCTCTGCGTGGCGCCCCACGAGACCCCGGTGTTCTCCCCGCGGCTGCTCGTCCAGGGTGAGGACAGTGAGTTCTTCCGGGTCCGGTACGCGCACGCGCGCTCCCGGGCGTTGCGCGCCAATGCCGCCGACCTCGGCTTCCGGGCCGAGCCGGGCGAGGTCCAGGACGCCCAAGCCCAAGCCCACGCCGACACCGGCACCGCCGCCCCCACCGACTCCGCCGCCCCCCTGCTCCGCGCGCTGCGCGACTACCCCCTCGTCCTCGAAGCCGCCGCGCACCACCGCGCGCCCGAGCGGCTCGTCCGGCATCTCGTCGAGCTGGCCGACGCCCTGCTCGACTTCCAGTACCGCGTCCTGCCCAAGGGGGACGAGAAACCCTCGGCCGCCCACCGCGCCCGGCTGGCTCTTGCCGAAGCCGCCGGGACGGTGCTGGCCGGCGGCCTGGCCCAGCTCGGCATCGACGCTCCCGACTGCCTGTGATCCGCGAAGAGAGATACCGATGAGCCGTTCCGCGCACCCCGCCGGCCCCCGCCACGCCGATGTGATGCCCGAGGGGCACCACGCTCCGCCGCCCGCCGACCTGAACGTGCTCGACGAGAAGGTGTGGGCGCGCACCGTCACGCGCAACGCCGAGGGCGTGGCCACCGTCGGCGGGATCGAAGTCACCAGGCTCGCCGAGGAGTTCGGGACGCCCGCGTACTTCCTCGACGAAGAGGACTTCCGCGCGCGCTGCCGGGCCTGGGCCAACGCCTTCGGGCCCGACGCCGACGTCTTCTACGCCGGCAAGGCGTTCCTCTCCAAGGCCGTCGTGAAGTGGCTGAAGGAAGAAGGACTGAACCTCGACGTCTGCTCCGGCGGGGAGCTGGCCACCGCGCTGGCCGCCGAGATGCCCGCCGCGCAGATCGCGTACCACGGCAACAACAAGTCCGAGCTCGAGATCCGCCGGGCCATCGGAGCCGGCGTCGGGCGCATCGTCCTCGACTCCTTCCAGGAGATCGCCCGCGTCGCGCACATCGCCCGCGAGCTCGGCGTCCGCCAGCCCGTGCAGATCCGGGTCACGGTGGGCGTCGAGGCCCACACCCACGAGTTCATCGCCACCGCCCACGAGGACCAGAAGTTCGGCATCGCCGTCGCCGACGGCTCCGCCGCCGAGGCCGTACGCCGCACCCTCGGGCACGACTCGCTCGAACTGCTCGGCGTCCACTCCCACATCGGCTCGCAGATCTTCGACATGGCGGGCTTCGAGGTCTCGGCGAAGCGCGTCGTCCAGCTGCTGGCCGCCGTACGCGACGAGCACGGCGTCGAGCTCCCCGAGATCGACCTCGGCGGCGGCCTCGGCATCGCCTACACCTCCGCCGACGACCCGCGCGAGCCGCACGAGATCGCCAAGGCCCTGCACGAGATCGTCGCCCGCGAGTGCGAGGGCGCCGGCCTGCGGGCGCCGCGCATCTCCGTCGAGCCCGGCCGCGCCATCGTCGGCCCGACCGCCTTCACCCTGTACGAGGTCGGCACGATCAAGCCGCTCCAGGGACTGCGCACGTACGTCTCCGTCGACGGCGGCATGTCCGACAACATCCGCACCGCGCTCTACGACGCCGAGTACGGGGTCACCCTCGTCTCCCGCGTCTCCGACGCCGAGCCCATGCTGGTCCGCGTCGTCGGCAAGCACTGCGAGAGCGGCGACATCGTCGTCAAGGACGCCTACCTGCCCGCCGACCTCGCCCCCGGCGACCTCCTCGCCGTGCCCGCCACCGGCGCGTACTGCCGCTCGATGGCCAGCAACTACAACCACGCGCTCCGGCCGCCCGTCGTCGTCGTGCGCGACGGGCAGGCCCGGATCATCGTCCGGCGCGAGACGGAAGAAGATCTCCTGCGTCTCGACCTCGGATGATGAAATAGACGTCTCACTCAATGGACCGAGGATGGAAACTGCTGTCCATTGAGTGAGACTGGTTCACACCGGGCGCGCATCCCCGCGCGCCGGGTAGCGATGGAAGATCGAAAGGCGTAGGTCGAATGATGCGTACGCGTCCGCTGAAGGTGGCGCTGCTGGGCTGTGGAGTGGTCGGCTCAGAGGTGGCGCGCATCATGACGACGCACGCCGACGATCTGACAGCCAGGATCGGCGTGCCCGTCGAACTCGCCGGCGTGGCCGTGCGCCGTCCCTCCAAGGTGCGCGAGGGCATCGACCCGGCGCTGGTCACCACCGATGCGACCGCGCTGCTCAAACGCGGCGACATCGACATCGCCATCGAGGTCATCGGCGGCATCGAGCCCGCCCGCACCCTGATCACCACCGCCTTCGAGAACGGCATCTCCGTCGTCTCGGCGAACAAGGCGCTCCTCGCCCAGGACGGCGCCTCGCTGCACGCCGCCGCCGAGGCGGCCGGGCTGGATCTGTACTACGAGGCCGCCGTGGCCGGCGCCATCCCGCTGGTCCGCCCGATGCGCGAGTCCCTCGCCGGCGACAAGATCAACCGGGTCATGGGCATCGTCAACGGCACGACGAACTTCATCCTCGACAAGATGGACTCCACCGGCGCCGGCTACCAGGAAGCGCTCGACGAGGCCACCGCCCTCGGGTACGCCGAGGCCGACCCCACCGCCGACGTCGAGGGCTACGACGCCGCCGCCAAGGCCGCGATCCTGGCCGGCATCGCCTTCCACACCCGGGCCCGCCTGGACGACGTCTACCGCGAGGGCATGACCGAGGTCAGCGCCGCCGACTTCGCCTCCGCCAAGCGCATGGGCTGCACCATCAAGCTCCTCGCCATCCTGGAGCGCGCGGAGGACGGCGAGTCCGTCACCGCCCGCGTCCACCCGGCGATGATCCCGCTGACGCACCCCCTCGCCTCCGTCCGTGAGGCGTACAACGCCGTCTTCGTCGAGGCGGAGGCCGCCGGGCGGCTCATGTTCTACGGGCCCGGCGCGGGCGGCGCGCCGACCGCCTCGGCGGTCCTGGGCGACCTCGTCGCCGTCTGCCGCAACAAGCTCGCCGAGGCAACGGGGCCCGGCGAGTCGGCGTACACCCAGCTGCCGGTCAGCCCCATAGGGGACGTCGTCACCCGCTACCACATCAGCCTCGATGTGGCCGACAAGCCGGGCGTGCTCGCCCAGGTGGCGACGGTCTTCGCGGAGCACGGTGTCTCCATCGACACGGTCCGCCAGCAAGGTCATCAGGACGGGGGCGGCGAAGGAGCCTCTCTCGTCGTCGTCACCCACCGCGCGCCCGACGCGGCCCTCTCCGGGACCGTCGCGGCGCTGCGGCAGCTGGACACCGTCCGCGGTGTGGCCAGCATCATGCGCGTTGAAGGGGAGTAAGGACCCATGAGCAGCAATCGCACCCACCAGTGGCGCGGCATCATCGAGGAGTACCGGGACCGCCTGCCGGTCACGGACAAGACCCCCGTGGTCACGCTCCGCGAAGGTGGCACTCCCCTCGTCCCCGCGCAGGTGCTCTCCGAGCGCACCGGCTGCGAGGTGCACCTCAAGGTGGAGGGGGCCAACCCCACCGGGTCCTTCAAGGACCGCGGCATGACCATGGCGATCACCAAGGCCAAAGAGGACGGCGCCAAGGCCGTCATCTGCGCCTCCACGGGCAACACCTCGGCCTCCGCCGCCGCGTACGCGGTACGCGCCGGCATGGTGTCCGCGGTCCTCGTGCCCCGCGGCAAGATCGCGCTCGGCAAGATGGGCCAGGCCCTCGTGCACGGCGCCAAGATCCTGCAGGTCGACGGAAACTTCGACGACTGCCTCGCCCTCGCCCGCGCGCTGTCCGACAACTACCCGGTGGCGCTGGTCAATTCGGTCAATCCGGTGCGCATCGAGGGTCAGAAGACGGCCGCGTTCGAGATCGTCGACGCGCTCGGCGACGCCCCCGACATCCATGTGCTGCCCGTCGGCAACGCCGGCAACATCACCGCGTACTGGAAGGGCTTCAAGGAGTACAAGGCCGACGGCCTGGCCTCCCGTACGCCCCGTGTGTGGGGTTTCCAGGCCTCCGGCTCCGCGCCCATCGTGCGCGGGGAGATCGTCAAGGAGCCGCACACCATCGCCACCGCGATCCGCATCGGCAACCCGGCCTCCTGGGAGTACGCGCTGCAGGCGCGCGACGAGTCGGGCGGCTTCATCGACGAGGTGACGGACCGCCAGATCCTGGCCGCCTACCGGCTGTTGGCCGCACAGGAGGGCGTCTTCGTCGAGCCCGCCTCGGCCGCTTCCGTGGCCGGTCTGCTCAAGGCCGCCGAGCTCGGCCTGGTCGACCCGGGCCAGACGATCGTATGCACCGTCACCGGCAACGGCCTGAAGGACCCCGATTGGGCGGTCGCCGGCGCTCCGCAGCCGGTCACCATTCCCGTCGACGCCGAGGCCGCCGCCGTACGCCTCGGCCTGATCTGACCGACGCCCCGTTCGCCGGGTTCCGGAGCCTTCCGGAATCCGGCAACTCGGGCCGTACGACACCAAAAGACAATACGATCCGACGGAAGTCCGCGACACGCATCGTGCGCCTCCTGTGCGCCCTATGTCGGATGAGAACCTTCCTTGGATAGGCTGTACTTACATCCGCCACCGCGCATATGACCGCGGTGCTGCCCACAGGGCCTTCGGGTGTCGTACGTTCTCCAGTACATTCGCAGCGAGCCAGCGAAGAGCGAAGATCTCGCACAGTCACAAGGAGTGTCATCGGACGATGGCCGGTCCAGCGTTCCGCGCCGCCGCCGTACGGGTGCGCGTCCCCGCCAGCAGTGCCAATCTCGGCCCGGGTTTCGATGCCCTCGGCCTGGCCCTGGGGCTCTACGACGATGTCGTCGTCCGCGTGGCCGATTCCGGCCTGAACATCGACATCGCGGGTGAAGGCGCCGACACCCTCCCGCGGGACGAGAGTCATCTGCTCGTACGCTCCATGCGCACCGCCTTCGACCTGCTGGGCGGCCAGCCGCGCGGCCTGGAGGTCGTCTGCGCCAACCGCATCCCGCACGGCCGCGGCCTCGGCTCCTCCTCCGCCGCGATCTGCGCCGGCATCGTGGCCGCCCGCGCCGTGACCATAGGCGGAGAGGCCAAGCTCGACGACGCGGCGCTGCTGGAGCTCGCCACCGAGATCGAGGGCCACCCCGACAACGTCGCCGCCTGTCTGCTCGGCGGCTTCACCCTGGCGTGGATGGACGGGGGCAGCGCCAAGGCGATCCGTATGGAGCCCGCCGATTCCGTCGTTCCGGTGGTTTTCGTCCCGTCCAAGCCCGTCCTGACCGAGACCGCGCGCGGCCTGCTGCCGCGCACCGTCCCGCACGTGGACGCGGCCGTCAACGCGGGCCGCGCGGCCCTGCTCGTCGAGGCCCTGACCAGGCGTCCCGAGTACCTGCTGGCGGCCACCGAAGACCGGCTCCACCAGGAGTACCGGTCCCCGGCGATGCCCGAGAGCGTGGCACTCGTCGCCCGACTGCGGGCGGATGGCATCCCCGCGGTCATCTCCGGCGCGGGCCCCACGGTCCTCGCGCTGGTCGACAACGGCGCGGCCGACAAGGTCGCGCAGCTCGCGGGCGAGGGGTGGGCGGCCAACCGGCTCGCACTCGACGCCGCGGGCGCGAGCGTACTTCCGCTGGGTACCCAGGGCGGCTAGTCCTTGTTGCAGGGACATGGGCGGTCTGGGGCGGGCGGCCGGGGCAGGCCGCCCGCGCGGAAGGGCGATTGCCGGTGACTGAGAGGGGGAATGTCTGTTGGATCCGGTAGTGTTAGTGTCAAGTGCGCATCCGAAGCCGCCATGGCTTGGTGCTCAGTGTCCCTGTCAGGGACCACCTTTCTTCCGGGAGCCTCCCCGACTGCTTTGATCGCTGCCAGCAGTTTTCGAGCACGCTCCGGAATCGGCGTGACATTCCCACGCTTCCAGCTCGGGGGCTTCTCGCCGGAACCACCCATGCACGTTTCTCTCCGCCGTACCTCTATCGGCGGACCACCGCCCCGGCCGCGGTCCATGACCCATCAGGAAATGGACTGTTGTCGGACAGCACAACCGGTCGCCGAGCCAGACAGGCCGACGTCCGCTCCAGGGAAGGACCCTTCGTGAGCGACACCACCGATCTGATGGGCGCTGCCGACACCAATGTCGGCACCAGTGCCCCCGCCGAGGGCGCCGCGCCGACCAAGCGCCGCCGCACCGGCACCGGCCTCGAGGGCATGGTCCTGGCCGAGCTGCAGCAGGTCGCGTCGGGCCTTGGCATCAGGGGCACCGCGCGGATGCGCAAGAGCCAGCTGATCGAGGTCATCAAGGAAGCGCAGGGCGGCAGCGCCCCCAAGGCCGCGGCCCCTGCCGCCGCCGACACCGCCGAGGCCAAGCCGAAGCGCCGCGCCACCAGCAAGGCCCGCACGGGCGAGGCCGCCGCCACGGCGCCCGCCGAGAAGCCTGCCGTACAGGCGCAGATCGACATCCCGGGCCAGCCGGCAGGCGGCCCCTCCCGCGCGAGCGAAGCCGAGCGTGCGGGAGAGGACGCCCCGGCCGGCGAGCGTCGCCGCCGTCGGGCCACGGCCCCGTCCGGCAGCCCGGAGTCCTCGGCTCCCGCCGCCGTGCAGGTCGAGCAGAAGACCGAGACGGCCGCCGCCACCGCGCAGGCCGACACCAAGGCTGAGGCCGCCACCGCCGTATCCGCCCAGGGCCAGGCCCAGGACGGAGAGGGCCGCGGCCGCCGCGACCGCCGTGACCGCGGCAGCGACCGTGGCGAGCGGACCGAGCGCGGCGACCGCCAGCAGGGCCGCCGTGACCGTGGCGCCAAGGCCGACGACCAGGGCCAGGGCGGCCAGGGTCAGGCCGGTCAGGCTCAGGCTCAGGGCCAGGCCGGCCAGGGCGGCGGCCGCCAGGACCGCGCCGAGCGTCAGGACCGCGCCGACCGTCAGGACCGCCAGCAGCAGGGCGGCCGCGGTCAGGGCCAGGGCCAGGGTCAGCAGGGCCGGCAGGACCGTCAGGACAACGGCCCCCAGGACGACTTCGACGGTGAGGAAGGCCGTCGTGGCCGCCGCGGCCGCTACCGCGACCGCCGTGGCCGTCGTGGCCGCGACGAGTTCGCCCCGAGCGAGCCGCAGGTCGCCGACGACGACGTCCTGATCCCCGTCGCGGGCATCCTCGACATCCTCGACAACTACGCGTTCATCCGGACCTCCGGCTACCTGCCGGGCCCGAACGACGTGTACGTCTCCCTCGCCCAGGTCCGCAAGGCGGGTCTGCGCAAGGGCGACCACACCACCGGGGCGGTCCGCCAGCCCAAGGACGGTGAGCGCCGCGAGAAGTTCAACGCGCTCGTGCGCCTCGACTCGGTGAACGGCATGGCGCCCGAATCCGGCCGTGGCCGCCCGGAGTTCCAGAAGCTGACCCCGCTCTACCCGCAGGACCGGCTCCGTCTGGAGACCGACCCGGGCGTGCTGACCACCCGCATCATCGACCTCGTGTCGCCGATCGGAAAGGGTCAGCGAGGTCTGATCGTGGCCCCGCCGAAGACCGGCAAGACCATGATCATGCAGGCGATCGCCAACGCGATCACCGTCAACAACCCCGAGTGCCACCTGATGGTCGTCCTGGTCGACGAGCGTCCGGAAGAGGTCACCGACATGCAGCGGTCGGTCAAGGGCGAGGTCATCTCCTCGACCTTCGACCGCCCGGCCGAGGACCACACCACCGTCGCCGAGCTGGCCATCGAGCGCGCCAAGCGCCTCGTCGAGCTGGGTCACGACGTGGTCGTCCTGCTGGACTCCATCACCCGCCTGGGCCGCGCGTACAACCTCTCGGCTCCCGCCTCCGGCCGCATCCTGTCCGGTGGTGTCGACTCGACCGCGCTGTACCCGCCGAAGCGCTTCTTCGGTGCCGCGCGCAACATCGAGGACGGCGGTTCGCTGACCATCCTGGCCACCGCGCTGGTCGACACCGGCTCGCGCATGGACGAGGTGATCTTCGAGGAGTTCAAGGGCACCGGCAACATGGAGCTCAAGCTCGACCGCAAGCTCGCCGACAAGCGCATCTTCCCGGCTGTCGACGTCGACCCGTCGGGCACCCGCAAGGAGGAGATCCTCCTCAACGCGGAAGAGCTCGCCATCGTCTGGAAGCTGCGCCGGGTGCTGCACGCGCTCGACTCGCAGCAGGCCATCGAGCTGCTTCTCGACAAGATGAAGCAGACGAAGTCGAACGCCGAGTTCCTGATGCAGATCGCGAAGACGACCCCGTCGGGCAAGAACGACGACTAGTCCCCGCAGGCATCACCACAGCCGCCCCCGCCGCACCCGCGGCGGGGGCGGCTGTGCGTTTGCGTGCCGGTCTTCCCGCTGGTTTCCGCACTGGCTTTCCCACCGCTCCCCACCGCTCCCCGCCGGTCTTCCCGCGCGGCTCCCGTCCGTTTTCCCATCGGCTGCGACCTTCGCCACATTTCATTCCCTGCTGAACCCGTGTCCGCCGCTCGGCGTCCCGTACCGAAACCCCAGGCAGGCGGGGCATTGCGTGGCGTTCATCCCGATCGGTCCGCCGGATGGCGGCGGCATGGCGCCCGCGGCCGCCGTGGAACCCTGGAGGGCGTTAGGCCGTCTGTGTCAGGGGCGGCTCGGGGAGGGGCAGGGGCGAACCCCGGCCGGCAAGCGGACCCACGGCAGACAGAGGAGAGCATGAGCGAGGACAGCAGCGGCCGCGGCAGGCGCGGCGCAGGCCGGCGCCGACGGAAGCCGCAGAAGCGCCGCAGGGCCCTCGCCATCGCCGCGTGGAGCGCCGCGGGCGTGGTCCTGCTGGGCGGGGCGGGGCTCGGATACTTCTACTTCAAGTTCAACGGCAACCTGAAGACCGTGGACATCGACCAGGCCCTCGGCACCGACCGCCCGCAGAACGTGGACAACGGGTCGATGGACATCCTCGTCCTCGGCTCGGACTCCCGCGGCGGCGCGAACAGCGAGTACGGCGCGGACGACGGCGGCTCGGCCCGCTCCGACACCGCGATGATCATCCACCTCTACGACGGCCACCAGAAGGCCAGCGTCGTGTCGATACCGCGCGACACCATGGTCAACCGGCCCTCGTGCGCGCTGAAGAACGGCAAGACCGACCCCGGCAGCTCGCGCTCCCAGTTCAACGAGTCGTACACCATCGGCGGGGCGGCCTGCGCGGTCAAGACCGTCGAAAAGATGTCGGGGATCCGGATGGATCACTACCTCGAAGTCGACTTCACGGGCTTCAAGAAGATCATCGACAACCTCGGCGGCGTCGAGGTGACCACCACCAAGCCGATCAAGGACGACTACAGCCACCTCGATCTGGCGGCCGGCACCAACCGCCTGAACGGCGAGCAGGCCCTCGGCCTGGTCCGCACCCGCCACGGCGTGGGCGACGGCGGCGACCTGGGCCGAATACAGCTCCAGCAGGCCTTCATCGAGGCCCTGATCAAGCAGGTCAAGGGCATCGGGCTGTTCGACAACCCGAAGCGGCTGCTCGACCTCGCCGACACCGCCACCAAGGCGCTCACCACGGACAAGGCGCTCGGCGACGTGAAGTCGCTCATGGGCTTCGCCCAGGGGCTCCAGGGCATCGACGCCCAGAACATGCAGATGATCACCCTGCCGGTGACCACGGACGCGCGTGACCCGAACCGCGTGGCCCCCCTGGCCAAGGAGTCCAAGATGGTCTGGGACGCGCTGCTGGCCGAGCAGCCGATCCCCGCCGAGGCCACCGCGAACTCGACCGGTGACAAGGGATCGGCCGGCGCGGTCGTCCGTTAGCACCGGTCCGGAATAGATGCCGGCCCCCTCCTGTTGAGGGAGGCGTCCTCAGAATTTTGACAGGCAGCCCGGTCCTGGCAGACTGGTCTGTCGGCCCCGGTTCACGCAGCGCGCAATTCGGCTCCTGCGACCCGGCGCCCTCCCGAATCTAGGAGACACCTTGAAGCGCGATGTTCACCCCGAGTACGTCGAGACCCAGGTCAGCTGCACCTGCGGTGCGTCGTTCACCACCCGTAGCACCCTGACCGAAGGCAACATTCGTGCCGAGGTCTGCTCCGAGTGCCACCCGTTCTACACGGGCAAGCAGAAGATCCTCGACACCGGTGGCCGTGTGGCCCGCTTCGAGGCCCGCTTCGGCAAGGCTGCACAGAAGTAGCGAGCCTCAGGCGTCGGATCCCGGCTGCACCCTGTCGACACGGGGGCAGCCGGACCGGCGCCTTTCTCGTCCCGCAGCCCTTTTCGTACTTTCACCACAGGAGCCCCCGATGTTCGAGGCGGTCGAGGAACTGATCGGCGAGCACGCCGATCTTGAGAAGAAGCTCGCCGACCCGTCGGTCCACTCCGATCAGGCCAACGCGCGCAAGCTGAACAAGCGCTACGCGGAGCTGACCCCGATCGTCGCGACCTTCCGTGCGTGGAAGCAGTCGGCCGAGGACATCGAGACGGCCAAGGAGTTCGCGGCCGACGACCCGGACTTCGCCGCCGAGGTCAAGGTGATGAGCGCACAGCGTGAAGAGCTCACCGAGAAGCTCCGCCTGCTGCTCGTCCCGCGCGACCCCAGTGACGACAAGGACGTGCTCCTGGAGGTCAAGGCGGGCGCGGGCGGCGACGAGTCCGCCCTGTTCGCCGGCGACCTGCTGCGCATGTACCTGCGCTACGCCGAGCGCGTGGGCTGGAAGACCGAGATCATCGACGCCACCGAGTCCGAGCTCGGCGGTTACAAGGACGTCCAGGTCTCCGTCCGCACCAAGGGCGGCAACGGCGCCACCGAGCCCGGCCAGGGCGTCTGGGCCCGCCTGAAGTACGAGGGCGGCGTCCACCGCGTCCAGCGCGTTCCGGCCACCGAGTCCCAGGGCCGCATCCACACCTCCGCCGCCGGCGTGCTCGTCACCCCGGAGGCCGAGGAGGTCGAGGTCGAGGTCAACATGAACGACCTGCGCATCGACGTGTACCGCTCTTCGGGCCCCGGCGGCCAGTCCGTCAACACCACCGACTCGGCCGTGCGCATCACGCACCTCCCGACCGGTGTGGTCGCCTCCTGCCAGAACGAGAAGAGCCAGCTCCAGAACAAGGAGCAGGCCATGCGCATCCTGCGCTCGCGCCTGCTGGCCGCAGCCCAGGAAGCCGCCGAGCAGGAGGCCTCCGACGTGCGCCGCAGCCAGGTGCGCTCCGTGGACCGCTCCGAGAAGATCCGGACGTACAACTACCCGGAAAACCGGATCTCGGACCACCGCACGGGCTTCAAGGCGTACAACTTGGACCAGGTGCTCGACGGCGACCTCGACTCGGTCATCCAGGCCTGCGTCGACACCGACTCCGCCGCCAAGCTCGCGGCCGCGCACTGACCCGGCCCGACCTGCCCCACTGCCTGACCCCCCGCACCACCCCCCGTACGACAGCAGCCCGGAGGACCAGCGTGAACTTGCTGCTTGCCGAGGTGGCCCAGGCCACCCAGCGGCTGGCCGCCGCCGGCGTGCCCTCACCGCGCTTCGACGCGGAGGAGCTCGCGGCCTTCGTGCACGGCGTCAAACGGGGGGAACTGCACCACGTCAAGGACGTCGACTTCGACGCCCGCTACTGGGAGGCCGTCGCCCGCCGCGAGGCGCGCGAGCCGCTCCAGCACATCACCGGCCGCGCCTTCTTCCGCTACCTGGAGCTCCAGGTGGGGCCCGGGGTCTTCGTGCCCCGGCCCGAGACCGAATCGGTCGTGGACTGGGCCATACAGGCCGTCCGGGCGATGGACGTGGTCGAGCCGATGATCGTGGACCTGTGCACCGGCTCCGGCGCCATCGCGCTCGCCATGGCCCAGGAGGTGCCGCGCTCGCGCGTGCACGCCGTGGAGCTGTCCGAGGACGCCCTGCGCTGGACGCGCAAGAACGCCGAGGGCTCCCGGGTCAGCGTTCACCAGGGCGACGCGCTCAGCGCGCTGCCGGAGCTCGACGGGCAGGTCGACCTGGTCATCTCCAACCCGCCGTACATCCCGCTCACCGAGTGGGAGTACGTCGCCCCGGAGGCCCGGGACCACGACCCCGAGATGGCGCTGTTCTCCGGCGAGGACGGCCTCGACACCATCCGCGGCATCGAGCGCACCGCGCACCGGCTGCTGCGGCCCGGCGGCATCGTCGTCATCGAGCACGCCGACACCCAGGGCGGCCAGGTCCCGTGGATCTTCGCCGAGGAGCGGGGATGGGCCGACGCGGCCGACCACCCGGACCTGAACAACCGTCCCCGCTTCGCGACGGCCCGCAAGGCACTGCCGTGACCGGCGCGACCTTTTCCGCTACCCCCCTGCTGCACGAGGAGGCCCGCTGATGGCCCGGCGATACGACTGCAACGACGCGACGGACCGCAAGACGGGTCTGCGTGAAGCCGCATCCGCCGTGCGCCGGGGCGAGCTCGTCGTGCTGCCGACCGACACCCTGTACGGGATCGGCGCGGACGCCTTCAGCGCGGAGGCCGTCGGCGATCTGCTCGCCGCCAAGGGGCGCGGGCGCAACATGCCCACCCCTGTCCTCATCGGCTCCCCGAACACCCTGCACGGCCTGGTCACGGACTTCTCCGAGCAGGCGTGGGAGCTCGTGGACGCCTTCTGGCCGGGCGCGCTGACCCTGGTCGCCAAGCACCAGCCGTCGCTGGCCTGGGACCTCGGGGAGACCCGCGGGACCGTGGCCGTACGCATGCCCCTGCACCCGGTCGCGATCGAGCTGCTGACCGAGGTCGGGCCGATGGCCGTGTCCTCGGCGAACCTGACCGGGCACCCGGCGCCGGAGGACTGCGACGCGGCCCGCGAGATGCTGGGCGACTCCGTCTCGGTGTACCTGGACGGTGGTCCGACGCCGGGGATCCAGCCGTCGTCGATCGTCGACGTCACCGGAAAGGTTCCCGTCCTGCTGCGCGAGGGGGCGCTGACCGCGGAGCAGCTGCGGGAGGTCGTACCCGACCTCGAGGTGGCTCCGTGAGCCCTGAGGGGCGTGGCATAGCCGGGGACAGCACCTTCCGCATACTCCACGTCAGCACCGGCAACGTGTGCCGCTCGCCCATCACCGAGCGGCTGACGCGGCACGCACTGTCGCACCGGCTCGGCGGGCTGGTCACGGGTGACCTCATCGTGGAGAGCGCCGGCACCTGGGGGCACGAGGGTGCCCCCATGGAGGCGAACGCGGCCGCCGTGCTGGCGGACTTCGGTGCGGACGCCTCCGGCTTCACGGGCCGGGAGCTGCTGGACGAGCACGTCATCCGGGCGGACCTGGTCCTCACGGCCACCCGCGACCACCGCGCCCAGGTCATCTCGATGGGCCACTCCGCGGGGCTGCGCACCTTCACGCTGAAGGAGTTCACCCGGCTGGTCAGGGCGATAGACCCGGCGACGCTGCCGCCGCTGGACGGCGGCATGGCCGAGCGGGCGCGGGCGCTGGTCCGCGCCGCCGCGGCCCTGCGGGGCTGGCTGCTGGCGCCCTCGCCGGACGCGGACGAGGTGTACGACCCGTACGGCGCGCCGATCACCTTCTTCCGCTCGATCGGCGACGAGATCAACCAGGCCCTGGAGCCGGTGGTCACGGCCCTGACGGGCGTCACCGCTTCCCGATAGCGCCCGCAGGGCGCCGGGGGCGCGGGCGGCCTACAGTGGCTGGTACCGGTAGTCCCACTGTGCGGGAGTCGTGCCATGAGCGTCATGACCCAGGCCTCGGACGTCCTGCGGCAGCAGGATCCGCAGATGGCCGACGTCCTCGAGGGGGAGCGGCAGCGGCAGGCCGGGACGCTGCAGCTGATCGCCGCGGAGAACTTCACCTCGTCCGCCGTGCTCGCGGCGCTCGGCTCCACGCTCGCCAACAAGTACGCCGAGGGCTACCCCGGCGCCCGGCACCACGGCGGATGCGAGTACGCGGACCTGGCCGAGCGGATCGCCGTCGAGCGGGCCACGGCGCTGTTCGGAGCGGAGCACGCCAATGTGCAGCCGCACTCCGGTTCCGCCGCCGTGCTGGCCGCGTACGCCGCGCTGCTGCGGCCCGGCGACACCGTGCTGGCCATGGGACTGCCGTACGGCGGCCACCTCACCCACGGGTCGCCCGCCAACTTCTCCGGCCGGTGGTTCGACTTCGTCGGCTACGGCGTCGACGCGGAGAGCGGCCTGATCGACTACGTCCAGGTCCAGGAACTGGCGCGAACCCATCGGCCCAAGGCGATCGTGTGCGGGTCGATCTCCTACCCCCGCCACCCCGAGTACTCCGCGTTCCGGGAGATCGCCGACGAGGTCGGGGCGTACCTGATCGCCGACGCCGCCCACCCGATCGGACTGGTCGCCGGCGGCGCCGCCCCCAGCCCCGTCCCGTACGCCGACATCGTCTGCGCGACCACCCACAAGGTGCTGCGCGGACCGCGCGGCGGGATGATCCTGTGCGGCGCCGAGTTCGCCGAGCGGATCGACCGTGCGGTGTTCCCCTTCACGCAGGGCGGCGCCCAGATGCACACCATCGCCGCCAAGGCCGTGGCCTTCGGGGAGGCCGCCGGGCCCGCGTACGCCTCGTACACCCACCGGGTGGTGGCCAACGCGCGCACGCTCGCCGACGCACTGGCGGCCGCCGGGTTCGCCGTGACGACCGGCGGGACCGACACGCACCTGATCACCGCCGACCCGGCGCCGCTGGGCATCGACGGTCCGGCCGCCCGCGGCCGGCTCGCCGCCGCGGGGATCGTGCTGGACACCTGCGCCCTCCCGTACGGGGACCAGCGCGGGATCCGGCTCGGCACGGCGGCGGTGACCACCCAGGGGATGGGGGAGCCGGAGATGGGCCGGATCGCGTCTTTGTTTACGGCCGCGCTGCACGGGGAAGCCGCGAAAACCCGTGCCGAGGTCAATGAGCTGGCGCTCGAATTTCCCCCGTATGGGGCTCAATAGGGGCGAGAGGGTCACACTGCAACCGGGATACCGCCCCCTCGCGTCCTCGATACCGAGTACATCGCAGCTAGTGTGTGGGGCTGAGATGGCCGGCGATACATCTGGGGCAGCCCGTGCGTGAATATCTGCTGACGCTTTGCGTCACGGTCGCGGTGACCTATCTGCTCACCGGGCCCGTGCGGAAGTTCGCGATCGCGGTCGGTGCGATGCCGGAGATCCGTGCACGCGACGTCCACCGCGAGCCGACGCCGAGGCTCGGCGGCATCGCGATGTTCGGCGGCCTGTGCGCGGGGCTCCTGGTCGCGGACCACTTGCAGAACCTCAACGGCGTCTTCGAGCTGTCGAACGAGCCGCGCGCCCTGCTCTCCGGGGCGGCGCTGATCTGGCTGGTCGGCGTGCTCGACGACAAGTTCGAGATCGACGCCCTGATCAAGCTCGGCGCGCAGATGATCGCCGCCGGTGTGATGGTCATCCAGGGTCTGACCATCCTGTGGATCCCCGTCCCGGGCATCGGCACCGTCGCGCTCACCCAGTGGCAGGGCAACCTGCTCACCGTGGCCCTCGTCGTGATCACCATCAACGCGGTGAACTTCGTGGACGGCCTCGACGGCCTGGCCGCCGGCACCGTCTGCATCGCGGCCTGTGCCTTCTTCCTCTACACCTACCGCATCTGGTTCGGCTACGGCATCGAGGCGGCCGCGCCCGCGACCCTCTTCGCCGCGATCCTGATGGGCATGTGCCTGGGCTTCCTGCCGCACAACATGCATCCCGCCCGGATCTTCATGGGCGACTCCGGCTCGATGCTGATCGGCCTGGTGTTGGCCGCCTCGGCGATCTCCATCACCGGTCAGGTGGACCCGGACACGATGGCGCTGTTCGCGGGCGGCGAGCGCAACGCGACGCACGCGATGCTGCCCGTCTTCATCCCGCTGCTGCTGCCGCTGACCATCATCGCGATCCCGATGGCCGACCTGATCCTGGCCATCGTCCGGCGTACGTGGAACGGCCAGTCGCCGTTCGCGGCCGACCGCGGGCACCTGCACCACCGGCTGTTGGAGCTCGGGCATTCGCACAGCCGCGCGGTGCTGATCATGTACTTCTGGTCAGGGTTGATCGCCTTCGGCGCGGTCGCGTACTCGGTGCACTCCGCCTCGATGTGGATCGTGCTCGCCATCGCGGGGCTGAGCGCCCTGGGCCTGGTCCTGCTGCTCCTGCCGCGCTTCACGCCGCGGACCCCGCGGTGGGCGGAGCGGCTGGTCCCGCCGCGCTACCGGCACGCCGAACGGGCCGCCGAGGCGGCCCTGCTGGACGCCACGGGAGCGGAGCCGGCGCCGGCGCGGCCGATCGCGGTGGGTGTCTCCGGCGTCAACGGGGCGACCGCGGTAGGCCCCCGTTCGCGCTTCCCCGACCGGCGTAAGGCCGAATCCTCGCGCTGACAGCCGAGGTGCATGTCGGACATGAACCTCCTTTACCAGACAAGCCGGTTGGCTGTCGCGCACACACGCGCAGGGTCCCTCTCATGTGTGACAGTCAGCACACCCAGCAGGTAAAGCTCTCATCAAATAGTTTGTGATACCGTTCACTAAACCCGGCGACAGAGCCGAAGGACCGTAGTGCGACGGTCCATTGGCCCGAGGTTCCCACTCGAACCGGGCTTACGCTCGTCCCGTACGAGTCCCGTGCCCCCACCACCACGCGGAGCAAACCGCCATGCGGTCAGACGATGTCCGATCCCTCCTGCAAACCGCTGTGCCCACAGCTGCGGCCGGCGCTCTAGCCGCCGTCATCAGCGCCGTGGTCGTCGGTGGCAAGGGGGCTCTGGGTGCTGTCATCGCGACGCTGGTCGTGATTCTCTTCATGGGCATCGGGTTCGTGGTCTTGCAGCGCACGGCGAAATCACTACCGCACCTGTTCCAGGCCATGGGGCTCATGCTCTACACGGCCCAGATCCTGTTGCTCTTCGTCTTTCTCGCCGTGTTCAAGAACACGACACTGTTCCACCCCCGGTCCTTCGCGTTCACGCTCGTCGCCACCACCCTCGTGTGGATCGGCGTACAGACCCGTGTTCATATGAAGGCCAAGATCCTCTACGTTGAACCGGACTCGACAAAGGGCGAAAAGCCCGAAAACTCGGGGCCGAAGTCGTGAGGGGTAGGGGCGGAATAAGTGTGCGTTCGAGATGCTGCTATCGTCCGGTTCCAACTGCGGCACTGCGGGCGCGGGCATCTGAGCTGACGCCTGTTCCATCGCGAGGCTCGATGCCTGAATGCCGCCCCACCATCCGTAACACCAGTCCAGTGCCGAACCGCGGCTGCGCGCCGCGCCGACACAACGAGGTTGCCGTACCTATGCGCCACGCTGAAGGAGCCCGCGGTGAGTGCTGCTGACATGACGCTCGCCTTCGATATCAACTGTCATTTCGAAGACGGCACTGGCTGCGGCTTCCCGGGCCCGACCCTGTACTCGTTCCTGTTCAAGCCGATCTTCGGTGACGCGGACAGCAACCTGTACTTCAACAAGACGATGCTCCTGGCCCTCCTGGGCTCGATCGTCATCGTCGGCTTCTTCTGGGCTGCGTTCCGGAAGCCGAAGGTCGTCCCGGGCAAGCTGCAGATGGTCGCCGAGGCGGGCTACGACTTCGTACGCCGCGGCATCGTCTACGAGACGCTCGGTAAGAAGGAAGGCGAGAAGTACGTCCCCTTCATGGTCGCGACGTTCTTCTTCGTCTGGATCATGAACCTGTGGTCGATCGTGCCGCTCGCCCAGTTCCCGGTGACCGCCGTCATCGCGTACCCGGCCGGTCTCGCCGCGATCATCTACTTCATGTGGATGTCGGTGACCTTCAAGCGCCACGGCTTCGTCGGCGGCTTCAAGAACCTCACGGGCTACGACAAGTCGCTCGGTGCGATCCTGCCGCTCGTCATGGTGATCGAGTTCTTCTCGAACGTCATCGTCCGGCCCTTCACGCACGCGGTCCGACTGTTCGCGAACATGTTCGCCGGTCACACCCTGCTGCTGCTGTTCACCATCGCCAGCTGGTACCTGCTGAACGGGATCGGCATCGCGTACGCGGGCGTCTCGTTCGTCATGGTGATCGTGATGACCGCATTCGAACTCTTCATCCAGGCTGTCCAGGCGTACGTCTTCGTCCTCCTGGCCTGCAGCTTCCTGCAGGGCGCAATCGCCGAGCACCACTGAGCGACCACCGCTCCCTGCAAACCCCCCGAATCGTCCGGTGGCCAACCCCCACCGGTCCATGAAAGAGAAGGAAGAACTGGCATGTCCCAGATCCTCGCTGCCGCCGAAGGCGTTACCGGCTCCCTCAGCTCCGTTGGCTACGGTCTCGCGGCCATCGGCCCCGGCGTCGGCGTCGGCATCATCTTCGGTAACGGCACCCAGGCGATGGCCCGTCAGCCCGAGGCTGCCGGTCTGATCCGCGCCAACCAGATCCTCGGCTTCGCCTTCTGTGAGGCGCTCGCCCTCATCGGTCTGGTCATGCCGTTCGTCTACTAAGACGAACCCGACGACTAGTCCGTACCGACGAAAGGCACTGATGTGAACCTCCTGGTTCTGGCGGCCGAGGAGCCTGGTAACCCCCTCGTTCCGCCGATCCCCGAGCTTGTCATCGGTCTGATCGCCTTCGTCATCGTCTTCGGTTTCCTCGCGAAGAAGCTCCTCCCGAACATCAACAAGGTTCTGGACGAGCGCCGCGAGTCGATCGAGGGCGGTATCGAAAAGGCAGAAGCCGCTCAGACCGAGGCCCAGAGCGTCCTGGAGCAGTACAAGGCCCAGCTCGCCGAGGCCCGGCACGAGGCCGCGCGCCTGCGCCAGGAAGCGCTGGAGCAGGGCACTGCGCTGAAGGAAGAACTGCGCGCAGAGGGCCAGCGGCAGCGTGAGGAGATCATCGCTGCCGGCCACGCCCAGATCGAGGCCGACCGCAAGGCCGCCTCTCAGGCGCTGCGTCAGGACGTGGGCAAGCTCGCCACCGACCTGGCCGGAAAGCTCGTCGGCGAGTCCCTTGAGGACCACGCCCGGCAGAGCCGCACGATCGACCGTTTCCTCAGCGAGCTCGAGGAGAAGGCCGAGGCCGCCCGATGAACGGAGCGAGCCGCGAGGCACTGGCCTCCGCGCGCGAGCGTCTCGACGCGCTGACGGACAACACGTCCGTCGACGCGGCGAAGCTCGCCGGTGAGCTGGCTGCCGTCACCGCGCTGCTCGACCGTGAGGTCTCGCTGCGTCGGGTCATCACGGACCCGGCGCAGTCCGGCGAGGCCAAGGCCGAGCTGGCCAACCGCCTGCTGGCGGCCCAGGTGGGCGGGGAAACCCTCGACCTGGTGTCCGGCATGGTCCGGTCCCGCTGGTCGCAGTCCCGCGACCTGGTGGACTCGCTGGAGCAGCTGGCGTCCACCGCCGACCTCACGGCGGCCCAGCAGGGCGGCGCGCTCGACGACGTCGAGGACGAGCTGTTCCGGTTCGGCCGGATCGTGTCCTCGAACACCGAGCTGCGCGCCGCGCTGACCGATCGGTCGGCCACCGTCTCCGCCCAGAGCCAGCTGCTGCGCAGCCTGCTCGGCGGCAAGGCGGACGCCGTCACCGAGCGTCTGGTCACGCGTCTCGTCACGCACCCGCGTGGACGTAGCCTGGAAGCGGGACTCGAGTCCCTCTCCGTGCTCGCCGCCGAGCGCCGCAACCGCATGGTCGCCACCGTGACCACCGCGGTTCCGCTCAGCGACGTGCAGAAGCAGCGTCTCGGCGCGGTGCTGGCCAAGCTGTACGGCCGCCAGATGCACCTGAACCTCGACGTGGACCCCACGGTCCTCGGCGGGATCGTGGTGCGAGTCGGCGACGAGGTCATCGACGGCACCATCGCGGACCGCCTTTCCGAGGCGTCCCGCCGCATGGCCGGCTGACCAGCCACCAATAGAACAACGCATTCCTAGCGGCCCGGTTGGGCCGTGCAGAACTTGCAGAAGATTCCTGGGGGTCACCCCCAGACCCCTAAGAAGCTTCAGGCCCAACAAGGAGAGCAGGGAACCCAGATGGCGGAGCTCACGATCCGGCCGGAGGAGATCCGGGACGCACTGGAGAACTTTGTCCAGTCGTACCAGCCGGACGCGGCCTCGCGCGAGGAGGTCGGAACGGTCAGCGTTGCCGGCGACGGCATCGCGAAGGTGGAGGGCCTGCCCTCCGCCATGGCGAACGAGCTGCTGAAGTTCGAGGACGGCACTCTCGGTCTCGCCCTCAACCTCGACGAGCGCGAGATCGGTGCGGTCGTCCTCGGCGAGTTCAGCGGTATCGAGGAGGGCCAGCCGGTGCAGCGCACCGGTGAGGTTCTGTCCGTAGGCGTCGGCGAGGGCTACCTCGGCCGCGTCGTCGACCCGCTCGGCAACCCGATCGACGGTCTCGGCGAGATCGCGACCGAAGGCCGTCGCGCCCTGGAGCTGCAGGCCCCGGGCGTCATGGTCCGTAAGTCGGTGCACGAGCCGATGCAGACCGGCTACAAGGCCATCGACGCGATGGTGCCGGTCGGCCGTGGCCAGCGTCAGCTGATCATCGGTGACCGTCAGACCGGCAAGACCGCTCTGGCCGTCGACACGATCATCAACCAGCGCGACAACTGGCGCTCTGGCGACGTGAACAAGCAGGTTCGCTGCATCTACGTCGCCATCGGCCAGAAGGGCTCGACCATCGCGTCCGTTCGCGGCGCCCTGGAAGACGCAGGCGCGCTCGAGTACACGACGATCGTCGCCGCCCCGGCGTCCGACCCGGCCGGCTTCAAGTACCTGGCGCCGTACACCGGCTCGGCCATCGGCCAGCACTGGATGTACGCCGGCAAGCACGTCCTGATCATCTTCGACGACCTGTCGAAGCAGGCCGACGCCTACCGCGCCGTGTCGCTGCTGCTGCGCCGCCCGCCGGGCCGTGAGGCCTACCCGGGTGACGTCTTCTACCTGCACTCCCGTCTGCTGGAGCGCTGCGCCAAGCTCTCCGACGACATGGGCGCCGGTTCGATGACCGGTCTGCCGATCGTCGAGACCAAGGCGAACGACGTGTCGGCGTTCATCCCGACCAACGTCATCTCCATCACCGACGGCCAGTGCTTCCTGGAGTCCGACCTGTTCAACGCGGGCCAGCGCCCGGCGCTGAACGTCGGCATCTCGGTCTCCCGCGTCGGTGGCTCGGCTCAGCACAAGGCCATGAAGCAGGTCTCCGGCCGTCTGCGCCTGGACCTGGCCCAGTACCGCGAGCTGGAGGCGTTCGCCGCCTTCGGTTCCGACCTGGACGCCGCGTCGAAGGCCTCGCTGGAGCGCGGCAAGCGTCTGGTCGAGCTGCTGAAGCAGGGCCAGTACCAGCCGATGCCCGTCGAGGAGCAGGTCGTCTCCGTCTGGGCCGGTACCACCGGCAAGATGGACGACGTCCCGGTCAACGACATCCGTCGCTTCGAGTCGGAGCTGCTGGAGCACCTGCGCCGCGAGCGCAAGGACCTCCTCACCTCCATCGCCGACGGCGGCAAGATGTCGGACGACACCCTGACGTCGATCGCGGACGCCATCGCCGGGTTCAAGCGCCAGTTCGAGACCTCGGACGGCAAGCTCCTGGGCGAGGACGCGCCGGCCGTCAACGTCTCCAAGTGACGACGGAAGGGACCTGACTCATGGGAGCGCAGCTCCGGGTCTACAAGCGTCGCATCCGTGCCGTCACGGCGACCAAGAAGATCACCAAGGCGATGGAGATGATCGCCGCCTCGCGCATCGTCAAGGCGCAGCGCAAGGTGGCGGCGTCGATGCCGTACGCGACCGAGCTCACCCGTGCGGTGACCGCGGTGGCGACCGGTTCGAACAACAGGCACGCCCTGACCACCGAGGTCGAGGCGCCGACCCGCGCCGCGGTCCTGCTCATCACGAGCGACCGCGGTCTGGCCGGCGGCTACTCCTCGAATGCCATCAAGCAGGCGGAGCGGCTCACGGAGCGGCTCCGCGGTGAGGGCAAAGAGGTCGACACCTACATCGTCGGCCGCAAGGGTGTCGCCTACTACGGCTTCCGCGAGCGCAAGGTCGCGGATTCGTGGACCGGCTTCACCGACAGCCCGGCTTACGCCGACGCCAAGCGCGTCGCGGCGCCGCTGATCGAGGCCGTCCAGACGGACACGGCCGAGGGCGGCGTCGACGAGCTGCACATCATCTACACGGAATTCGTGTCGATGATGACGCAGAACGCGGTGGACGGCCGGATGCTGCCGCTCAGTCTCGACACGGCAGAGGAGGAGACCGGCGCGAAGGGCGAGATCCTTCCGCTGTTCGACTTCGAGCCGTCGGCGGAGGACGTCCTCGACGCCCTGCTGCCGCGCTACGTCGAGAGCCGCATCTACAACGCACTGCTGCAGTCGGCCGCTTCCGAGCACGCCGCCCGCCGTCGCGCGATGAAGTCGGCCACCGACAACGCCGGAGACCTCATCAAGAGCCTCTCCCGGCTTGCCAACGCGGCCCGCCAGGCCGAAATCACCCAGGAAATCAGCGAGATCGTCGGTGGCGCGAGCGCCATGGCTGACGCGACCGCGGGGAGTGACAAGTAATGACGACCACTGTTGAGACGGCCGCCGCCACGGGCCGCGTCGCCCGGGTCATCGGCCCGGTCGTCGACGTGGAGTTCCCCGTCGACGCCATGCCCGAGATCTACAACGCGCTGAAGGTCCAGGTCGCCGACCCGGCCGAGGACGGCAAGCTCAAGACGCTGACCCTCGAAGTCGCCCAGCACCTGGGTGACGGCGTGGTCCGCACGATCTCGATGCAGCCCACCGACGGCCTGGTCCGCCAGGCCCCGGTGACCGACACGGGCGAGGGCATCACCGTCCCCGTCGGTGACTTCACCAAGGGCAAGGTGTTCAACACCCTCGGTGAGGTGCTGAACTACCCCGAGGCGAACGCCGAGGTCACCGAGCGCTGGCCCATCCACCGCAAGGCCCCTCGCTTCGACGAGCTTGAGTCGAAGACCGAGATGTTCGAGACCGGCGTCAAGGTCATCGACCTTCTCACCCCGTACGTCAAGGGTGGAAAGATCGGTCTGTTCGGTGGTGCCGGTGTCGGCAAGACCGTTCTGATCCAGGAAATGATCTACCGCGTCGCCAACAACCACGACGGTGTGTCGGTCTTCGCGGGCGTCGGTGAGCGTACCCGTGAGGGCAACGACCTCATCGAGGAAATGGCCGACTCGGGCGTCATCGACAAGACGGCGCTCGTCTTCGGCCAGATGGACGAGCCCCCGGGCACCCGTCTGCGCGTCGCGCTTGCCGGTCTGACCATGGCGGAGTACTTCCGCGATGTTCAGAAGCAGGACGTGCTCTTCTTCATCGACAACATCTTCCGTTACACCCAGGCCGGTTCGGAGGTGTCGACCCTTCTGGGCCGCATGCCGTCCGCCGTGGGTTACCAGCCGAACCTGGCTGACGAGATGGGTCTGCTGCAGGAGCGCATCACCTCGACCCGCGGTCACTCGATCACCTCGATGCAGGCGATCTACGTCCCCGCGGACGACCTGACCGACCCGGCGCCGGCCACCACCTTCGCCCACCTCGACGCGACGACGGTTCTTTCCCGTCCGATCTCCGAGAAGGGCATCTACCCGGCCGTGGACCCGCTGGACTCGACGTCCCGCATCCTCGACCCGCGGTACATCGCGGCGGACCACTACGCCACGGCGATGCGCGTCAAGGGGATCCTGCAGAAGTACAAGGACCTCCAGGACATCATCGCGATCCTCGGTATCGACGAGCTGGGCGAGGAGGACAAGCTCGTTGTCCACCGTGCCCGTCGTGTCGAGCGCTTCCTGTCGCAGAACACGCACGTCGCCAAGCAGTTCACCGGCGTCGACGGTTCGGACGTTCCGCTCGAGGAGTCGATCGTCGCGTTCAACGCGATCTGCGACGGCGACTACGACCACTTCCCCGAGCAGGCGTTCTTCCTGTGCGGTGGCATCGAGGACCTGAAGGCCAACGCCAAGGAGCTGGGCGTCTCCTGATCCGGTGCGCTCCTCGTGAGCGCATTCGGTTCGCAGGACCACGGAGAGGGGCGGGTGTGTCCCGTCCCTCTCCCCACGCCCATTAGAATTTGACCCAACACCCGGCTGAACCGCCGGGTGGTGACCCGAGGAGCCACCTTGGCTGCTGAGCTGCACGTCGAGCTGGTCGCGGCGGACCGCAATGTCTGGTCCGGCGAGGCCACCCTTGTTGTCGCCCGCACCACGTCCGGCGACATCGGCGTCATGCCCGGTCACCAGCCGCTTCTCGGTGTGCTGGAATCGGGCCCGGTGACCATCCGTACCAGCGAGGGCGGCACTGTCGTCGCCGCGGTGCACGGCGGATTCATCTCGTTCGCGGACAACAAGCTGTCCCTGCTGGCCGAGATCGCCGAGCTCGCGGACGAGATTGACGTCCAGCGGGCGGAGCGGGCACTGGAGCGCGCGAAGTCGGAGGCGGATGCCGCCGCCGAACGTCGCGCCGATGTCCGGCTGCGCGCGGTCACGGGGCACTGAGCCCCGTACCGAACAGGTTTGAGACCTCAGCCGCGGTCCGTTCCGGAATTTTCCGGAGCGGGTCGCGGCTGAGGCGATGCAGGGCCGCCCCCAGACTTGTCTGGTAGGGGTAACAGTCGTGTGCGGTATGTCGATGAGCGAGGAGGTCGGTGAAGATGCTCCTCGCTCTGCTTGTGAGCGGCCTGGTCGTAGCCCTGGTGGTGATCGGGCTGTTTGTGTTCGGGCTGCGCCGCAGACTGATCCAGCGGTCCGGCGGGACCTTCGACTGCAGCCTGCGCTGGGGTGTGGCCGAGGAGCCCGACGTCTCCGGCAAGGGCTGGGTCTACGGGGTCGCCCGCTACGGCGGTGACCGGATCGAGTGGTTCCGGGTGTTCTCGTACTCGCCGCGGCCGCGCCGGGTGTTGGAGCGCTCCGCCATCGAGGTGCTGGCCCGCCGCGCCCCCGAGGGCGAGGAGGAGCTGGCGTTGCTGTCCGACGCCGTCGTGCTCGGCTGTTCCCATCGGGGGACCCGCCTGGAGCTGGCGATGAGCGACGACGCGCTGACCGGATTCCTCGCCTGGCTGGAGGCCGCGCCTCCCGGGCAACGGGTAAATGTGGCGTAGCGGACCTCACGGCATGGAGAAGCCGGGGAGACGGGGGCGGACCCGTCTCCCCGGCTTCCGTCTTTACCGGAGACCGCTGCTGATCGCGTTCGCGAGTTCACCGTTGGCGGTGTCGCCGCTGAACTCCCAGAAGAAGGCGCCCTTGAGGCCCTGCTGCTTGGCCCAGGTCATCTTCCCGGCGATCGTGGCGGGGGTGTCGTAGCTCCACCAGTTGCTGCCGCACTTGGCGTAGGCCGTGCCGGCGACGGTGCCGGTGGAGGGGCAGCTGCTCTTGAGCACCTTGTAGTCCTCGATGCCCTGCTCGTACGTGCCGGGAGCCGGGCCGGTGGCGGCGCCGCCGGGGGTCGCCTGGGTGACGCCCGTCCAGCCGCGGCCGTAGAAGCCGATGCCGAGGTTGAGCTTGGAGCCGGCGATGCCCTTGCCCTTGAGCTTGGTGATGGCGGCCTCGGAGTTGAAGCCGGCGATCGGGATGCCGGCGTACGAGGTGAGCGGGGAGTGCGGGGCGGTCGGGCCCTTGGCGTCCCACGCGCCGAAGAAGTCGTAGGTCATCACGTTGTAGAAGTCGACGTACTGGGCGGCGCCCGCGTAGTCGGCGAGGTCGAGCTTGCCGCCGTTGGAGCCGTCGGCGGAGATCGCGGCGGTGACCAGGTTGGAGCTGCCGAACTTGCCGCGCAGCGCCGACATCAGGTTCTTGAAGGAGGCGGCCCCGCTGGTGTCGCAGGACAGGCCGCAGGCGTTCGGGTACTCCCAGTCGATGTCGATGCCGTCGAAGACGTCGGCCCAGCGCGGGTCCTCGACCAGGTCGTAGCAGGACTGTGCGAAGGCGGCCGGGTTGGCGGCGGCCTGGCCGAAGCCGCCGGACCAGGTCCAGCCGCCGAAGGAGTACAGGACCTTGATGTTCGGGTACTTCTTCTTCAGCTGGCGCAGCTGGTTGAAGTTGCCCGCGACCGGCTGGTCCCAGGTGTCGGCGACACCGGAGACGCTGGAGGAGGCGTCGTAGGTCTTCTGGTAGTCGGCGTACGCGTCACCGATCGTGCACTTGCCGCCCTGGACGTTGCCGAAGGCGTAGTTGATGTGCGTGATCTTGGCCGCGGAGCCGGAGGTGACCAGGTTCTTCACGTGGTAGTTGCGCTGGTAGACGCCCCAGTCGGTGAAGTAGCCGAGCTTGACGGCGGCGCCCGGGTTGCCGGGGTCGCCCGGGTCGGTGGTTCCGCCGGTGGTGGTCACCGAGAGGGCGCCGGAGGAGGGCCCGGTCTGGTCGACGGTGTCGCGGGCGACGACCGTGTAGCTGTACGTCGTGCCCTTGGTCAGGCCCGAGTCGGTGTACGAGGGGGTCGCGACGGTGGCGATCTTGGTGCCGCCGCGCAGGACGTCGTAGTTCTTGACGCCCTTGTCGTCGGTGGCCGCGGCCCAGCCGAGGGTCACACCGGTGTCGGTGACGCCGCTGGCCGTGGGGGTGCCGGGGGCGCTGGGCGGGTTGTCGGTGGGCGTGGTGCCGCCGTCGCAGGAGCCGCCGTTGACCTTGCAGCCGCCGGGTGCGCCGGGGCCGGCGCCGTTGAAGCCGAAGCTGACGCTGGCGCCGGGGGAGAGGGTGCCGTTCCAGCCGACGTTCTTGCCGGTCCAGTGGGTGCCCGAGCTGGTGACGGTGGCGTCCCAGGCCGAGGTGACGCTGGTGCCGGCGGGGTAGTCCCACTCCACGGTCCAGCTGGTGAGGGTGGTGGTGCCGGTGTTCTTCACCGTCCACTTGCCTTCGAAGCCGGAGCCCCAGTCGGACACCTTGGTGTAGGTCGCCGTCGCCGACGCGGCGGCTTCGGCGGGTCCGGCGAGGGCCACCAGCGCGGCGACGGGCAGGGACAGACAGGCCACGGCCGCGGCCACTTTGCGGAACAGTCTTACGCGTCGTGGGGGTGCTGTGCTCAAGGGTGCTCCTCCGTAGGTCCGTCGCGGCCGGGGGGCCGACCGCGACATGGGGGTGGGACCTGCGCCGCCCGTGAGCACGCTTTGTCATGGCACGCTCACCACAGTGTTGCGGTGAGAGTAGAAAGGTCTGGACCAAGCGTCAAGAGGTCCAGACCTCCCGGCGGATACGGCCCCAGCGCCGCTCCAGCGACCGCCGAATCATCGCCAACGCCCGCTCCTAGAGCCCGAGTTCCCGCGCCAGCACCGCCGCCTGCACCCGGCTGCGCAGCTCCAGCTTCCCCAGCAGCCTGCTGACGTGCGTCTTCACCGTCGCCTCCGCCATCTCCAGGCGCACCGCGATCTCCGCGTTCGCCAGCCCCTTGCCCAGAGCGCCCAGCACCTCCCGCTCCCGCCGGGTCAACGAGGCCACCGCCGCCGCCGTCCCCTCGGGCACGGGCGCCCGCACGGCCGCCCGCGGAGCCGCGAACTCGGCGATCAGCCGCCGGGTCACCGCCGGGGCGATCAGGCCCTCCCCGCGCGCGACGGTCCGTACCGCCTCGATCAGTTCCGCCGCGTCCGCGTTCTTCAGCAGGAAGCCCGCGGCGCCCGCCCGCAGCGCCCCGAACACGTACTCGTCCAGGTCGAAGGTGGTCAGCACCAGGACGTCCGCCAGCCCCTCCGCGACCACCTGGCGGGTCGCCGAGACCCCGTCGAGCCGCGGCATCTGCACGTCCATGAGGACCAGATCCGGCCGCAGCTCCCGGGCCAGGCGCACCGCTTCCTCGCCGTCCGCCGCCTCACCCGCCACCTCGATGTCGCCCGCGCTGCGCAGGATCAGCACCAGCCCGGCCCGTACCGCGTTCTGGTCCTCCGCCACCACGACCCGGATCGTCATGCGCGCACCGCCTTCTCCTGCGCGGGCAGCGCCGCGCGCACCCGCCACACCGATCCGGCGGGACCGGCCGGTCCCGCCGAGAACTCCCCGCCGAGCAGCTCCGTCCGCTCCCGCATGCCGATCAGCCCGGCCCCGGACCCGGGGGCCCGGGGGCCGGAGCGGTCCCCGTACGGGGAGTCCACCTGGACGGTCAGCATCCCCCCTCCGGTCGGGCCGCGGGTCAGGCGGACCGTGACCGTGCCCGGGACGGCGTGCTTGAGGGCGTTGGTCAGCGACTCCTGCGCGATCCGGTACGCCGCCAGCTCCACCGGGGCCGGCAGCGGCTCGCCGGGCGGCCGGTCGTCGTGGAGTACGAATTCCAGCCCGCTCGCGGAGCCGTTCGTACGGGCCCGCCCGAGCAGGGCGTCCAGCCCGTCGAGCGAGGGCACGGCCGCCGCCTCCTGCTCGGCGCCCGCCTCGCGCAGCAGTCCGATCAGCCGACGCATTTCGGCCAGGCCCTGGACGCTGTTCTCCCGGATCACCCCGAGCGCCTCGCGGCTCGTCGCGGGGGAGTCGATGGAGAGCGCCGCGGTGGAGTGGATGGCGATGGCCGACAGGTGGTTCGCCACCATGTCGTGCAGCTCGCGGGCCATCCGGGCGCGCTCGGCGACCACGGCCTGTGCCCGGTCCATCTCGGCCAGCAGGGCGGTCTGCTCGGCTCGCAACCGGGCGGCCACGGCGGCCTCGCGCTGGTTGCGCAAGGTGGCGCCGGTCAGGGCCGGGGCGAAGCTGACGATGCCGGTGATCACGCCGATCAGGAGCGCCTGCGGGGTGCGCAGCCAGGCCACGGCCGCGATCGTGACCGCCACCGTGATCAGCCCGGTGCTGACGGGGAGCCGGCGGGCCATGGCGGGTTTGCCGTAGACCACGGCCGCGTACATCAGGTCCGTGAAGATCAGGACGGTGGCCAGATTTCCCACCGTGAACTGGTCCGCGATCACCCCGAGGGTGCCGATGGCCACGGCGACGCGGGGAGCGGAGCGGCGCACGAGTTCCAGGGCGGCCAGTACGGCCAGCGGAACCAGGGCGGCCCAGTCGGGGAACAGGTTCCGGTCACCGCTGGAGTAGACCCCCAGGCCCCACAGAACGAGGCCGGCGAGCAGACTGGCCACGGCGAGCAGCACGTCGTGGCGGTGGGGGCGGGGCAGGGTCACGGCACCATCCAACACGGTGCGAACGGCCGGGGCCTCGGCGCGGAAGATGAATCCGCGGCCCGCCGGTACATCGAAGGATGCAGTCGCGTTTCCTCGCCGGCGACGACGAAAGGCCGCGAAAGCGCCGCCAGGGTGGAAGGGAGCCGAAAGGAGACTCCCGTGATCGTCACGTTGGTCATCGCCTGCGAGGTCGGTTTCTGGCTGCTGCTGGCCGGCGGGCTGGCCCTGCGCTACCTCGCCAGGATGCCCCGGGCCGGCGCCGCACTGCTGCTGTGCGAACCGGTACTGGAACTGGTCCTGCTGATCGCCACGGTGATCGACCTCGAGAACGGGGCCGAGCCGGACTGGAAGCACGGCTTGGCCGCCGTCTACATCGGCTTCTCGGTGGGCCTGGGCCGCCACACGATCCGCTGGGCCGACGCCCAGGTCGCGTACCGCTTCTTCGGCGGCCCCCCGCCGCCGAGGACACCGGCCGGCGGCACGGCCCGAGCGGTCCACGAGTGGAAGACCGCGGGCCGGTGGTCGCTGGCGGCAGTGGTCGCCCTGGCGCTGCTCCAGGGCGCGATCTGGTACGTCGGCCCGGACGGCGGCGTGGGCCCGCTGCGCGCGTGGCAGTACAAGATGCTGGTGGTGATCGGCGTCAACCTGGTGATCGCCGTCTCCTACACCCTGTTCCCGAAGCGGATCGAAGAGGCCCGGGCCCGCGGGCCGCTGAGGTGATCCCCGGGGTCAGCGCTCGCCGCCCGGCACCCACAGCACGTCTCCGACCTCCTTGTTGGCTGTACGCGCCAGGATGAACAGGAGGTCGGAGAGGCGGTTGAGGTACGTGGCGGTGAGCGGGTTCATCACCTCGCCGTGCACCTCCAGCGCCGCCCACGTCGAGCGCTCGGCGCGCCGGACCACCGTGCACGCCTGGTGCAGCAGGGCCGCGCCGGGGGTGCCGCCGGGCAGGATGAAGCTGCGGAGCTTCTCCAGCTGCTCGTTGAAGGCGTCGCAGTCGGCCTCCAGCCTGTCGATGTAGAACTGCTCGACGCGCAGCGGCGGGTACTGCGGCTCCTCCACCACCGGGGTGCACAGGTCGGCTCCGACGTCGAACAGGTCGTTCTGCACCCGGATCAGGACTTTCACGACCTCCTGCGGCAGCGAGCCGAGGGCGATCGCCGTCCCGATGGCCGCGTTGGCCTCGTTGGCGTCGGCGTACGCGGAGATGCGCAGATCGGTCTTCCGCGTACGGCTCATGTCGCCCAGGGCGGTCGTGCCCTTGTCGCCGGTGCGGGTGTAGATGCGCGTGAGGTTCACCATGCGGCCAGCGTAGTGCGGGCCAACTGCGGGCCTCCGGCGCACTGCTGGGCCGTACCAGTGTGATGTCCGTCATCTGAGACGTGACGCGTGTTACTTCGAGGTCACACCGCCCCTCACGGACGCTAGTCTCCGCCGGAGAGGGCTGTGCCGTATCAAGAACGTGGGGTGTGCAGTGGCTGGGAAGCTTGCCGTCATCGGTGCCGGTCTGATGGGTTCCGGTATTGCTCAGGTCTCCGCTCAGGCGGGTTGGGACGTCGTGCTGCGCGATGTCACCGACGCCGCGCTGACCCGGGGCACCGACGGGATCAAGGCCTCGTACGACAAGTTCGTCTCCAAGGGCAAGCTGACCGCCGAGGACGCCGAGGCGGCGCTCGCCCGGATCACCACGACCACCGACTTCGACGCGGTCGCCGACGTCGACATCGTCGTCGAGGCCGTCTTCGAGAAGCTCGACGTCAAGCACGACATCTTCCGCACCCTGGACGAGCTGGTGCGCGAGGACACGGTCCTCGCCTCCAACACCTCCGCCATCCCGATCACCAAGATCGCGGCCGTGACGAAGCGCCCGGATCGGGTCGTCGGCGCGCACTTCTTCTCGCCCGTCCCGATGATGCAGCTGTGCGAGCTCGTACGCGGCTACAAGACGAGCGACGAAACCCTCGCCACCACGCGGGCATTCGCCGAGTCCGTCGGCAAGACCTGCATCGTCGTCAACCGTGACGTCGCCGGCTTCGTGACGACCCGTCTGATCTCGGCGCTGGTCGTCGAGGCCGCGAAGCTGTACGAATCGGGCGTGGCCTCCGCGGAGGACATCGACATCGCCTGCAAGCTCGGCTTCGGGCACGCGATGGGGCCGCTGGCCACCGCCGACCTCACCGGCGTCGACATCCTGCTGCACGCCACCAGCAACATCTACACCGAGTCGCAGGACGAGAAGTTCGCGCCGCCGGAGCTGATGCGCCGGATGGTGGACGCGGGTGACCTCGGCCGCAAGAGCGGGCAGGGCTTCTACAAGCACTGAGCGCGCCGTTCGAATGCCGTCACCCCTCCGGGTGAATTAGGTATCGGTTCGCTCACGGTCGGCAACTTCCCTGCCCCCGAGGCAGTCAGTTGCAGTGAGAGTTGCCGACCACGGACCAGTCGGACCATACGTACGCAGTACCGCCGGGAGCACACATGCACATCAGGGGCGACCACGCCGAACTCGCTGTCGGGGGCCGCCTCGACGTGTGCAGCGCGGCGGACGCCCGTACGGCGCTGCACACCGCCCTCGACGACGGCCACGGCGACCTCGTGCTGGACCTCACCGGGCTCGACTCCTGGGACGCGACCGGCCTCGGCGTCATCATGGGCGCCCACCGCCGGGCCGGGCGCACCGGCCGGCGGCTCGTCCTGCGCGGGGTGCCCCCGCAGATGCAGCGGCTGCTCGTGGCCACCCGGCTGCACCGGATCCTCGCGATCGAGGGCGGCCTGGAAGCGGAGTCCCTCCCGCGCGTGTGACCCGCGGCCGGTTTCCTGCGGAAACGTAACGTTCCTGCGGAGAAGGCCCCCGACGGTTCCCGCGCGCCCGGCCACGGTCTAGGGTTCGGGCGGAAACCGGACCAGTACAGCGGTGTGTGCGAAGGCCGGACGGAACGACGGCGACGACACGCGGCGCGATCGGGGGACTGGCCCATGGACCACACGCAGGTGCAGACGGATCCGGCGGAGCAGCCCGCGCGGGTGGTCACGCTGACCGCCGGCGACTTCACGCTCACCGTGAACCCCGTCGACGGAAGCGAGATCGAGCCGCACCGGCCCGGCGCCCCCACCGGCCGTCCCGCCAAGCGCACCGCCGCCGACCGCGCCGCCCGCGCGGCCGCCGCCCGGCCCCCCGC